>JBAZRW010000004.1 GCA_041662785.1 Bdellovibrionales bacterium
GATAGATCGAAAAACATCCACACTTCGGACAGTTTTTGTTGTGACACCTTCAAAAACTCCCTTTTCCTCAAATCTATCATAAACTTATACGAAATCTACCCACACCTTTTTGATCATTATGCCAAATATAACGATACTGACTCGATTTTGCGCTGTGTCTAACCTATTGATTCCAAACGATTTTGCAAACTTCGACCGATTTTGGATCGCCAAAAGCAAAAAATCGGGATTCCAGCGCCAAGGGGAACGCAAGCCTTATCGGCTTGGCTTATGGGCAAAGATATCGACATTTTCCCATCCGGCGACATCAAGGGCGGCGCGGGAAGGCAAAAAGTCAAAGGCCGCCTGAACATAAGCCTGACGCTTTTCGCGGAGCAGCATGGCATCCAGTTTTTCTTTAAGCTGGTGCAGGTGCAAAACATCCGAGGCAGCATAGAATTGCTGTTCTGGGGTCAACGTTTCCGCGCCCCAGTCAGAGGTTTGATGTTCCTTGGACAGTTCAAGCCCCAGCAAATCGCGGCATAAATCTTTCAGACCATGGCGATCGGAAAACGTCCGCGCGATTATCGAGGCTATCTTGGTGCAGTAAATAGGGTGCGGCATCACGCCAAGATGGTGAAAGATCGTAGCCAGATCGGCGCGGGCAAAATGAAACAGTTTGGTGATGGCTGGATCGGCCAGCATCTTTTTCAAGTTGGGCGCGTCATAGCCGTCTTTGGCGAATTGAACCAGATGGGCCGTTCCATCGCCGCAAGAAAACTGCACAACGCACAAGCGGTCGCGCGTGACGTTCAAGCCTAGCGATTCGGTGTCCACCGCGACGCTAGAGCCGAAAGGCAGGTCAGCGGGAATATCGCCTTTGTGCAGAAAGATTTCTGGCTTGGCCATGGTCGGGAACTTTCCTGTGCCGAAGAAAACGAGAGACAGCCCCTTGGATAAAAGGGGTTATCAATCCTCATGGTGCGCCCAAATGGAATTATATCGAACTTTTCAGACGCCCACGAAGTCATTAACACAATGGTTGAGTGGAGCGCAATCTTAAATAAGCTTCAGCAAAATCAGCCGGCTAGCAATATAATTGGTTCTTGTCCAACCATGCTTGGTAAGGACAACCACGACATATCATGAAAGTATTAAATCAAGCAAGAAAATCGAGCAAGAAAATGATAGAATGACGATCAAGAAAGGTCATTGTGATGAGTTATTTCAAACCAGTTATTGCTTCTGAACTTAATACTTACAAAAGCACGCGCCGCGAAAAAATAGGGATATTGGCAAGCTTTGCTTTGGCTGCAACTGCTGTTTGCGTTGGCGCCGCTACAGCATCAACACCGTTGGTGAGTTTATTGCCAGCTATGGCTCATAAAGCTGTTACAATAGCGGGCCTAATGGCTGGCGTTTCTATCATCACACGATTTTTACTGACAAAAAAGGAAGTCTCTTCTTGGAATCGTGATAAATATGAAGATCTTCAACAAACTGCTAAAGAATATAGCAATAAGATGGGTTTACATGAAACGCCTCAGATACGTATATGGCGAAAAAATGTTCCCGTAGGGCCAGCCGCAGCACCTTTCTTTCATAAGTTTGATGTAATTTTTAATGAAGACTCATTTGACCGATACAATCAAGCGCAATTAAGGGGAATCTTAGGTCATGAAATGGCTCACGTGAAGAAAAACCATATGTGGAAAACACAGAGCCTCAATATTCTTGCGATGTGCGCTTCCGTTATGGCTCCCGCATTTGGTATATTGGCACCTCTCTTGATTTTTTCTTCAGCGCGTCGGAACGAATTTCAAGCTGATCGAATTGGTGCCGTTGTTTCACAAAATCCCCTCTCATTAGCATCTGCACTAAGAACGCACGAAAATAATTCTTCTAGAGAAAAATTGCATGATTGGCATTATTCTTCTGTTCCTCAGAAACTTGGGAAATGTGCTCTTGCACCAGTGCGCACGATCTTGAAAGGTTGGGGCTATTGGTTCTTGACTGTTCATCCAGCTACAGAACGACGCATTGAACGACTGGAGACCATGGATAACCCACCTTCAAAATACAGGAGTGATTCAGTGAAAGCCAGATTGGTTAGATTAGCTTTGTAATAATAACTTTTAGAACTGCGCTCGATTTTCTCGAAAATCCGCAGAAACTCTGGGTTTCTGGCGACCTCATAGCCCAAAAAACAGTCCTAAAACTCGCCTTTGACGAGAAACTCAGATACCAAAAAAACGAGGGTTATCGAACTGTGCTAACCTCCCGTCCTTTCAGGTTTTTTCGGCTCTTGAGTGCCGATAACTCAATTTTGGTGCCCAGAAGAAGACTCGAACTTCCACGACATTGCTGTCACAGATACCTGAAACCTGCGCGTCTACCAATTCCGCCATCTGGGCATAAGAGAAGCCTAGGTACGGCCTTGGCCGCCCAAAGTCAAGCCTGTCAGGGAATAAAAAGAAAACGATGGGGTCATTGGTTAATACAGGAGTGAAACTAAAAAAGAAGCTGACTCAAGGGGGATGGGGGCTTATAAGGCAAAATAGAAGATTTATTATAGAAGGGCGGGGACAATAAGAATGACAAAAAAAATAGATGATTTTGGATTTCTGTTGGATTTGGACGAAAAAGGTTTGAGAGAGGCGTTGTCCCAATCGCATCATTTGAAAAAGATTGTTGGAAGCCCTGCTCAAATTAAAGAGCTTTTATGTGTTCTCCATTCTCTCGCCCAAGAACGGGCGCAAGAGCTGGCGTTAGCGGGAGGAACAACAGGGCCATCTTTTTCTACGGACCCCTTTTCGGGAAAAGAGGCTTTAGCCCACCGGTGGCCTCGGGGAAGCAACGTTCGGCCAGAGTTGTCTGTGGCTCAAGCGGCCATCCACACCCAAATTAAATCGCTTGATTATGGGATTGATACGGCCACTCATTTTTTTGGCATGTATACCGCTGGGCGGCCCGATGTTTTTCTTTTTGTGCCACCCGCTGAAAAGCAGCCGAAGAAGGTGGAGCGCGTTGTTCTGGATCTTACGCGAGGAGGCTATCTGACAAGACCTATGTGGAGCGATGGACATTTTAACCCCAGCTGTGTTCGAAAAGACGAGCGTGGCCAAACCCGTTTGTTGAGCGTTGAGGATCAAGGCTTGTTTTTAAGCGGTCAGTTTAAAGCGTTTAAGAAAGAATCTCCCGACAAAAACCTCTCTTATTTTTCAAAGCTTTATGTTTGTGACAAGATGTTTAGTCCGCTGGTTCATGATGGGAGCCAGTTTCTCCACCGTGGCGATCCAAAGCGCCAATCCAACAAACTTCCCCTTGTCTGTGAATAAGGGATGAAACGTTAACCAAAAGCGTGTATAGAGGTGGTTCCATCGAATCCTCTCTTTCCGGCAGGCGGTTATGTCAACTTTTGACGCCTCTTATCTCAACTCGATGCTGTTGGACACGACGGCTAAGTCCAACTCGCTTGTCTATCAGCGTGACGTCAGCCTTCCTTTGAACATCTCGCTTGATACAGCGAACAACCTTGGCACGCTCACGACCGATGAAACAGAGCTGAACGTCAAGGCGCAGGTCATGCGCGAGAATCCTACTCACTTTTATAAATTTACGCTTGATGGGTCTTCCATCAAGATGAGTTTTTCAAACATGACGGGCAGTTCTGGCCTAAGGGTTCAGTTGTTGAACAGTTCGGGCAAGATTGTGGCGGATAATTCGTCGACGGCATTAGAGGCTTTGCAAACGGCCTATAAAAGCATGTCGTCCAGCAGCGGCTTAAATCAAAACGCAGGCGATTATTCGATTAAGGTGACGTTTGACGCGGCGCAGCTCCGCTCCGTTCCTCAACAGTATTCGATCAGCCTTTATTCAGGCACCCGTTTTTCTACCAGCTATCAGACCGTTGCCAAGGCGCAGACCTCTGAGAGGCAATCTGCTTTGGTCGACGATACCATGACCTTTTCGTTAATTAACGCGCAGGCCTATGAAACGGAAACGGCGCATGCTGCCAATGAAACGGTGCTTAGCGCCATCAATATCGGTTGGCTTTATGAAAACAAGGCGGCGTTGTCGGTTTCCAGTCAGCTAACGGATGTGTGTTCAGCGCAGTATTATTCGTTTACTCATCAAAAGGGCGAAACCTTGAAGCTGGCGTTTAACAATCATACAGGAACAAGCAAAGCGCGGGTTCAGCTTTATGATTCATCAGGAACGCACCTGCTGGCCGATTCACACGGCACAGAAGATCAACAAGCGGCCTATGCGGCGCTGTCGTCGTCAACTGGCCTTGATGCGCCCGCGAACCCGTATGTGATTAAGGTTTCGTATGTGGCGGGTGAGCGAGAAACAAGGCAGATTTATGATTTTAAAGTTTTCTCTGGCACGTCTTATGACTCACTTTACTCTACCGCCGTTGGGACGGAATCGGCCAAAAACGCGTTGGCTAATGGCCATTTAACGATGAACTACAGCATGAAGGACTCAGCGGTTTCCTATCTTATGAGCATGTCTCAAGGTGACGAAATCAGCATTATGGATACGCTTAGCCAAACAATTTAGAGTCTTTTATCACCAAAACAAAACCGTCAGGTTGATGCCGCCAAAGCGATCAAGGTGACCAACCTGTCCATCAAACTCTTTCGTGCGCTGGACGAGGGCAAGGTCAAGCCTGGCGGCATCTGACCAAAACAGCGACCCGCCCACTGTAAAGTCGGCGACAAAAGGTTTCTTATCGACGTGTGGGCTAGAGGCGAACGTGTTGCCATCAAGAAAAATGTTACGCGCCACAGCGCGGCCTTGTGTTCCGGCGAAAAGATACCAGCCAAACTTTCCGTTGAGCTGCTGCGAGTCAAACCAGTCTGTGCCCGATGGACCTGGGCGAATACGGCTGGGGCCATAATCGGCGGCAAGGTTCTGGCCAAAACGAAGAAGCGCCGTGCCTTGACCATAGGTCATAATGTTACCTGCGCTTGCTCCCAGTTCCGGAATGATATCAACGGCCAGATTGCCGTAAAGAGGCTGCTGAAAGCGCCACTTGCGCCCATAGGTCAAAATGACACCCGGCTCGTTCTGCAGCTGATTTTCCCAACCCATTGACGGTTTGACATTGATAAACTGATGATAATCATTCTGCGTTACGCCCCCCAATGCCCAGCGCCCCACGACACCTGCCTGCACTTCAAAGTTTTCCAGCGTGTGATGGGTAGGCTGAACGCTTTCTTGAAGCAAGCTCGCCCCCGTATAAAACCAAGCGCCATAAGGACGATCCTTAACGGAAGGGGTGACACGAGATGTGTTTTGCGGCGTGAAAAGACTCTGCCCAAACATAAGACTATATTTTCTTTTCTGAGATTCATTTGAGAAAATGGGGAGGACACTGCCGAGCGATAGAAAAGATTGATCCCAAAAACCATCCGGCGTTACGCGCCCTGATAAATAAGAAAGACGCGCGCCTTGGGTGTAATGACGGTCATCGTTTGAAACGTACCAGTCATTTTCATTAATAAGTTTGAGACGGCCATAGTTGTTATCGCCATCGTTTGCCGTCGTCGTTTTTCCCATGGTAGGGGGTCTTGTTTCTTGATCTGTTGCGCACGCCACCTTGCTACCGAAAGAAAGAAAACAAACGACAAGTGTGAGAGAAAGAACGAGTCTATATAGAAGCGACATGTATTCCTCATCATCATTCAGAAGTTTGACTAAAAAAATGGTCGGTGGATTCCTGATAGATTAGGAAAACACCGTGTGCTGTATTTGGCAGAGTTTTGATAAAAATACGATGTGTCGTAAGAGCCCGTGGATAAGAAACATATAAGGATTTGCATTGAATAAATGGTTATTAAGGATGCCAACCACTTTAAAAGAAGGATGAATTTACTTTTCTCGCTATGCGCCACCTTATGTGATACTAAATAGCTCTGCTGTGCGGTGCCTGAATTAACCCGAAAGGCTCTGAATGCAAAAAAACAAAAAAAAGATTTTAATCATCGATTCCGATCCCCAACTTCAAAAGATGATGTCCATCCTTTTGGAGCCGGAAGAGTACAAAGTTATAGAATGTCTAACGGGAAAACAGGCGTCGCGCTTCTGCCTATCCACAAAACCTGATCTCGTTCTTCTTGCGCTCACGCTGCCGGATATGGATGGCAAAGAAGTTATTACCGCCATCCGTGAATGGTCGCAAGTGCCCATTATTGTACTGACAAAACGCGCCGGAGATGACGATGTTATTAAGGCATTAAATTGTGGCGCGAACGATTATGTTATCAGGCCGTTTAACGCCGATGTTCTTATGGCAAGAATTAATGTTGCTTTACGAAGCGCCGTGGTAAGTGAAACGGGCGAGCCAGAAATCAAAAATGGCCCCTTACGCATTGATCTCGTCAAGCATCAGGTTTTTCTTAATGATGTACTGCTGGGTTTCACGTCCAAGGAATATAGTTTGCTGCGTTATTTCATCGTCAATCGTGGCCGTATGCTAACGCATAAAGAGATTTTGAAAGAGGTTTGGGGGCCTGCCCACGGTGATGATACGCAGTATTTGCGTGTCTTTATCGGACAGATACGCGCCAAGATCGAAAAGGATTTTATCCTGCCAGCGCTTATCACAACGGAGCCGGGGGTCGGGTACCGGATGGAGTTGGCAGAAATTGCGGATTTATGCCCCCTTTCCGACCGCCGAACTATAGAGGAGCGCCGTGCATAGAAAATGCGCCGCTCTTTGTTCAAGAGCGGCGCATTAAGGATCGTGTTGCCGTTATTGCTTGCGCGCCCAAGCCTTAAGATCAGTCATCCATTTGTCTAAGGTTTTGCCTGATTTTTGCAGCAGAGTCGGGTCTTTCTTTGTGATCACGTCTCTCATGTCTTTAACTTCTTTACGCATCTCGACAATGCCTGCTTGATGGGCTTTGTAGGCATCATCTTTTTGCATTTCATCAAGCGCGTCATCGGCATGACCTAAAGCATAACGCGCGCCATCATAGTTTTGACCTCGCAGAAAGTTTTGAGCGATGCTGATATTGTCATGGGCCTTGTCAACAGGAATGGAAACAGTATTGTCAACACTTACGACGGCATCAGTCAGTTCGCCAAGTTTTGTTTGAGCCTCTACAAGTTTGCCTTCCTTCACATAGGCTTCCGCTTCTGTAAGATAGGTCTCAGCCTTATCGTTGCTGAGGTCAAGGGTCAGCATAACAATCTCCGCGTCGCTGACGGCCAGACTATTTCTCGCCCATATTGGCCCATCGCTGACTTCTTTAATCTTCATGGGGCCAGCCTCAAGGGGGAAATAATTATACTTATGGACAGTATCGAACGTGTAATTAACACGACCTGCCGTTACGTTTTGAACGCGCCGTTGATCCGTTGTTGCACTGGTGATAAGGACAACCATGTTACGAGCTTGGCTAATGTGCTGCTCTGCTAAAGCTGCATTTTTCATAGCTAAGGCTACACGCGCATAGTTGACGTGGGCCACAAAGTTTTGTGCGGCAACGCGGGGATCAGAAACCGCATCGCTGCTGATCGGCGCATTGGCTTTAACAACAGTATTGGTTGTGATGGTGTTCGCGGCGTTAGCATACGGTGCCTGCGCCAGCATAAAGCCGGTGCTAAGCATCGTCGTGATAAGAAGAGTTCGTGTTTTCATGGTTGATTTCCTTTTGTTGGATTGATCGTGACGGTGTCGTTTAACGTTAGAGTGACTAAAAACCATCAGGGCATATGCTGCCCCAATGGTTCTTCGTAGCAGGACAGAAAGCTAGGCTGCCTTGTTCGGCTTATTTGTGCCCGAGCATGTTGGGCAGGCTTTTTCAAACGTCTTAATGCGTTTTTCGGCAACTTCTTTGGCGACGCCGTACTTTTCTTTCAAAACGCCGAAGAACTCTTCCTGTTTACCGTTGTAGAGCATAATGTCGTTATCGGTCAGCTTGCCCCATGTTTTTTTGATTTCGCCTTTAACCTGCTCGAACTTGCCTTCGATTTGTTCCTTATTCATAACAATCTCCTTTGTTAAAGTTTTGTTTAACGCTGCGGATGCAGTCGTTCCATGCGTCATGCCCCATTTTTCCGGCAGCGTTAGGCCGGAGCACGACAGATTTCTCCAAGCACCTCGCCACAAAGCTTGTGATTGGTATGTGAAGCCAGATCGCCAAGGGTAACGATTCCGACCAGACGCTTGTTTGAATCGAGAACCGCTAGTCTGCGAACTTTATTCTCACCCATGTTTTTCGTAACGGCATCAGCGCCGTCCGTGTCGCGGCAATACAGAATTTCAGAGCTCATAACCGTTTCAGCCGTTGTGTCTGCACAGTTATGCCCTTTTGCTATACATCTGACCGCAAGGTCGCGGTCGGTTATGATTCCAACAATTCTGTCTTCGCTGATAACAAGGACACAGCCACAATCGCGATTTTGCATCTTCTGCGCGACCTCAGTTAAATGCGCCCCCGGAAGAACAATCTCAACATTCTTACTCATAATATCCTTGATAGTTTTCGAAGACTTTTCAATTTTGATTTCCACGGCATTCCTCTTTCAACATCTTCTGATGTGATGATGTGTGCATTTTTCTATTGACTTAGTTTGTCGAGCTTTGCATTAGGAAGCGATACGCAATGCGAACCCCTGCATAAGGATGCAGTAAGGCAACTAGGCACAAGTCAATTTTGTTAAAATCCTTATGCAAAGAAAATAGGCTGCGCGATTTTCAACATCGATTCATTACAAGGCGAGGCCTAGTCTGTTGATTGTGAGCGCTATACAAAGCGAAAAAAACGAAAAGGGCGCACCGTTTAAACAAACAGCTTTATTATAGGGGAATACAGATGAACACTTATCTGACAAGTCCACCGCAAAGCTATCCCACAGATTTTTTTATGATCGACGATGAGTTTGATTTCTTCGATATAAAAAACGGCGTTGACGGCGCCTTACGAGACGCGATCACGTTAAGTTGCGACGAGCAACGCTTAGATACATGAAACATAACCCAATGGAGGATATTATGAAAAAACTAAACTATGCAACACTCTCAATCGCCATTCTCGTTCTGCTTTCTGCTTGTGGCAGCAAAACAAGCGACCGCACACTCAGCGGTGCAGGTATAGGTGCTGGCGTAGGCGCGGTCAGTGGCGCTCTTATGGGAAGTCCCGCGACGGGTGCGCTTGTTGGCGGTGCCGTTGGTGCAGCAGCAGGCGGTCTAACCAAGCAAGAAGACATCAATCTTGGCGACCCCATCTGGAGGTAAGAGATAAATCCCAGCTTAAGGAGAGCAACATGCTAAGATACATGATTATCTTTTTTCTTCTTGCCGTTTGCGCCGCTTTTCTTGGATTTGGCGGACTCGCTGCTGATTTCGCAGGCATCGCCAGGATTCTGGCGGGGATATTTATTATCCTATTCCTCGGAACGCTCGTTTATCAAATCATAACGGGGCGCAGGGCAAATCTGCCGCCTTTATAAAAAATGTAGACCAGACCAATTGCTGAAATAGTGATGAACTCAACAGGACAACCGAAAGGATATTCCCATGACATACCCCCTTACAAAAAAGCTTGCGATGCTTTTAACAACATCCACGCTCGCGTTAATAACGGCAGCTTGTTCATCCGAACAAAGCCCCCGAAACTTTTATGCCACATCAGGCCCATCAAGCGTCTATGTTGAAGAAGCGCTTGCGGATCAAAATGATTTGACGATGTTTTATCAAGCGCTGCATGTGACAGGCGTAATTAATGAACTTAACGACAACACGGAATATACCATTTTTGCGCCGACAAATGCTGCCTTTTCTCAAATTCAGCCGCGTGTCTATCCTTGCTTTTACGTAGCACAATGCCGTCCCCAAGTTGCCGCTATTTTGCGCAACCACATCGTGCCAAGGAATGAGAGCATTGAGCGTTTCTCTAGATGGGGTGGCAACATCCCAACAATTGGCAATCGTCGTATTGACGTTGAAGAGCCCTATAAAGGCCACTTCACAGTCGAAGGTTATCGCGTGCTCTATCAGAATGAAGGCAGTGATGCGAGCCGTGTCAGAGGCAACAAAATCAGCCTCTATCGCATTGATGGCGTAATTGCCAGTGATCAAGATATGGTGCCGTTTCGTACCGTGCCGTTTGTTGCTATGCCTGCGGGTGTGATGGAAAAGACGGTTACAACCTACCGCACGCCGGTGTCTTCTTCCTATGCACCACAAACCATTATGCCAAACGGCTATTGGGTTCCGGGAGGGTATGCAACCAATCCGGTTGTTTACACGAACGAATATGATGATGTGCCAGACAGCATAACAGAGACGACAACGGTCACGCATACGACAACCAAGTAAGAGAATCTCGCTCAACGTCACAGGCTTCGTAAAATTCCTAAGGGAGGCGTAAATGGTTCAGAAAATAGTTAAGGCAACGTTGGTTATTCTTATCGTCGGCGTTATCGCGCTTGTCGGCTTTAGGGCCCTGAATATGAGGGACCAACGCACGACAGGGCAAAGAATGGGCGACGCCGTTGATGCTGTAAGTGACGGTGTCGATAACGCCGGTCGTCAATTGAAAAATCGCACGCCGGGTGAGAAACTGGGAGACGCGGTTAAGGATGTTGGCGATGACATTAAAGAAAAGAGTGCACCCTAAAATAGGGGGGATAGCTATGAAGGGTCTGTTCATACCATCTATCGTTATTCCGTTTGTCTTATCCTTTTTTGTTGTGGCTCTTGGCTGGATGCGCAGCGTGCCTTAAGTGTCGCGGGGCGTTTGATTTTGGATCAACCCAACCTAGGAAAGGAAAAAGAATGATAAACATACCGTTTACCTCTTCTACTCGCTACCGCGCTTTTTCCATGGAGTTTACGGCTCATTTGGATGACCAATATGTCGAAATGAATATCCTCACGGATAAAGGACGTCCCATCACCGTTGTTTGTGACAAAAGCTCCATCCTATCGATGCAAAATCATATTAAGCAAATGGTTCAAGCCTGTCCCGAAATATCAACGTGGGGTTCTTACAAAGACACGGGTGGTTTTCAGGATAATGCCGCAGGCTCTTAATTTCTCAAGCTCAAAAAAAAGGAAGGTCGTCATGAAAAATCTACGCTCTATCTCCTATTTTATGGCCGTTGGTGTGCTTGGTCTTGCGCTTGGCGCTTGTTCGATGTTTTCCGGTCATGAAACATCTGGTCAATACGTTGACGACACCACGATTACCACAAAGGTAAAGGCCCAAATCTTTGATGACCCGTCCCTTAAGGTTTTGCAGGTCAACGTTGAAACGATGAAGGGTGTCGTTCAGCTTAGTGGTTTTGTCGATTCCAGGCAAAATGAGGCCAAGGCCGTTTCTATTGCGCAAAAAGTTAGAGGGGTTGTCTCGGTCAAGGACGATCTTGTGGTGAGGTAAAGTGCCCCCTTCGTCTTCGCCTGTGGCCCCTCCAGCCGTTGTAAAAACAGAAGACGACCCTATCGATCCCGCCGTCATTGTCATTCATGAGCAAGCGTTGAGCGCGCGCGTGAGGCGCTATGTTGACCTGTTATCAACGGAACATCCTTTTAATAAGGATATTGTGTTCGACAAAAGGGATGTGTTTCATGAACTAAGCGGGTTTTGGCCCATAGTGCCGACGTGGGAAGCGGAGGAACAAAAAATATGGGGCTACATTTCTAACGCTGTTCAATCCGTTACTGCCGCCGGAACAAACGAGCGTGTCTTGCTACAAATACGTGTTAGCGCAGAGCCTTTGTCATCGACGACGCAGGTTGAGTCAGATGAAGCGATGGCAGTGGTTGCCTTTGACGGCGTGCACGGCGATATGAAAAGCTGCCTTGTCCCGCCCATGGCGGATGTTCCCGATCTAGAGGCCGAACAACCTTTATCGGGGATATTGGTGCTTTGCCAGCCTTTTCAAAAACTAATTGGGAAAGATGACGATGAGCATCTTTATGGGGCGAAGGCGGGGGCTCTTTATACTCGTCGCACATTGGACAGCCCTCTTTCTACAAATACTTTTCGTGGAACCAGCGCCGAATCGCTCATGGTTGAGCAAGCACAACGGACGCAGTTTGACATTGATAGGGGTGCGATACTTGCCGCCGCTGCGGCAGCGCTTGCTGCTTCGGCGCTTGACGACGAGAACCTGCTTGAAAAGGCAAGGCTTGAGGTGGAGCAACTTGAAATCAGACAAAATGAAGAAGCTGAGATTCTTAAGGGTAAACAGGAAGATGAGGCGGCGACGAGCGTTTTGTCAGGGGATGTTATGCCGGCTGCAGTTGTTGCTGCAGCTGAAGCAACCGAACCAGCCTTTGAAGAAAAGAAAACCAATCAAGGACTTTCGCCTGCTTTGGAAGAAAGCAATGGCTTAACGGAAATTCTTCCTGCTGCCGCTATTATCAATAATGCAGCAGAGACCGCGCCACCCGTCGCGATGGATACTGTGAGGATAAACAGCGAAAGCGAGACAACGCCTGTCTATCCAGATGATGGTAGCAGGCTTTCAACGCGAGAAAACGAAAGCGGGTTTGAGCGTCGCTTCACCGACGATATCGCCCCTGCTGCCATAATGGCTACCCCCATTGCCATGGCCGCTTCTGGTTCGAAGAGTCTTCCATTGACAGCGGCGACTATGGCACCGCCTCAGACAATTATTGAAGCAACAGTTGATCCAACCCTGTTAATGCCCGCACAGGTCGAGACTGTTGTTTCTGATTTGCCCCATCCTACTGAGCAACCTGCTGTTGCCCAACAACCTATGCCGCAAGACACGACAAAAGTTCAGGATCCCGCTGCCCTTGATGTGATCCAGTCCGTTAATAAAAGCGTGGTAACAAGGGATGTGGTCGCCGTTGGATCAGTGCTTTCTGCTGCGGATTTGGCAGCTCCCTTCGCGGCAGAGGCAACAAGTGATCTTTTGCAAAAAGAACCACACAGACCCCTGACTTCTCCTGTTGCCGCTGCTGATGCGGGAGGGGAGAGTCCTGTCGTTCAAGAGAAATTACCCGTAGGGGCTGAAAGCCTTCCTACGGACTCCTTGGGATCCTTAGAAACTTTGCATCTTGCCACCATGGACGCCGAAGAAGGGAACGACGTGACAGAGCCGCTCGCCGCTGCCAAAAGTGCGGAGTCAGCGACGACATCCCTTCACGGTGTTGAGCCTCCCGTTGCGGCGGCTTCTCCTGCGCAGGACCTTAATGCTCTTGAAAAGACGGCGAGCCTTCCTGTGACGGGCATGGAAACGATGGCCGCTCAGAAGGAGCTTGGCCCTGTCGCGCTCAACGAAACCGTGGCTCAAACACGACAAATAAATGAAGCCATGGTTAGTAAAACTTCTTCTTTTGCTGAGGCTGAACTATCGCCGCCTTCTGGCATTTTGAAGAGCGCTGCGATAACGAAAAACCTGCCCTTGTCTTCAGGAGCTTTTCCCGAACTTATGGCGCATCTGGCTTTATCGGAAAAGCATGACCCGCTGCTTTCTGTATCCGGAAAAGGGGCGGCTGCATCAAGCGATCAGGACGCTCTGTTTCAACAGCATGGCCCCGTCGCAGCGCCTGTTAAGACCGCTGGTTCTTCTGTAAAAGGGGTCTCTTTGCTGGCCATGCTCCAGCCTGTGGCAAGACCCCCATCCCTTAAAGGCGCGGCCTCAAATCTGGGACACGAGACCCCAGTAGCGAGCGTCAAAAAAAGACGCAAGAAAAATGATTCTGAATTGCTAAAAAAGAAAGAGGTTATAGGTAAAATGGTTTTGAAAAAGCAAAGGGGGCTTGTCTTGGCTGCTAAGGGACATCCGCCCACCCTAGAGAATGATAGCTAGAAAAAGGCCCCTCCCCGCGACTTCATCCCATGCCTTTTGTTGACGAAAGGTTGACGGAGCGCACAAAAGCAAAAGCGCCCGAAAGGGCGCTTGTTGTATCTTTTTGATCTTTGGTTGCGGGGCTGCGATTTAGCTCTAACTTAACTAGCCCATAACGAACGCGAAATGTAGGATTCTCACCAACCCAACGCTCGATGAGCTTTGGCTGTTATTGCCGCCAAGGATCCTTCGTAAATGACTTGCCCCTTCTCAAGGACATAGGTGCGGTCGGCCAACGCGGCGGCGGTGTGCTGGTTTTGTTCGGACAGTAAGATAGCCAGCCCTTCGGCCTTCAGTATTTTGATCGCATCCGTGACTTGCTGCACCACGATGGGGGCAAGGCCTTCCGTTGGTTCATCAAGAAGCAGACAGTCGGGATTTCCCATTAAGGTGCGCGCCACTGTCAGCATTTGCTGCTCGCCGCCCGAGAGTTGTCCGCCCTGACGATCACGCAGCTCGTACAATTTGGGGAACAACGCGAAGATGCGTTCTGCCGTCCACGGCTTGAAGCCATCGCGAGGCGGTTGCGTCCCCGTGATAAAATGTTCAAGGACGGTGAGCGTGTTAAACACGCGCCGCTCCTCAGGCACATAACCGATGCCAAGCCGCGCACGACGATAGTTCTTTAGCTTGTGGAGGTTGGTTCCATGATAGGTAATTTCGCCGCTGCTGGCCGGAATCATCCCGATAATAGCCTTCATCGTCGTCGATTTCCCCGCACCGTTGCGCCCCAGAAGAGCCACACATTCACCTGCGCCGACATGCAGATTCACATCGCGCAGAATATGCGCCTGCCCATAATGGGTGTTCAGGTTGGTAAGGGTGAGCATTACTTTTTCCACTTGGCTATATTTTCTTCAGGGGACGGCAGAAACTCTTGCACATCGATATACTCAGGGTTCACGATTGTTGGGATACCATCCACGAATCCTGTCTGCCCAACCCATTCGCCCAAGGTAGACAGACCATCCGCGCGGAACCTGATTGTGCCAGATGGAATTGTGAAAGCGCTTCTGCGTAGAAGTGCGGCGACTTTATCGGGATCATCGGATCCGGCCTTACTAATCGCTTCGGCCAAAATCTTCAAAGTGCTGTATCCCATAAAGGCCTGTAAATAGGGCCATTCATCATAGGTCTTTTTGAACTGTGCGGCAAAAGCTTTGCCCATGGGATCGGTGAGATTCTGCGCGGGAAAGCCTTGAAATGAATACCACCCCACGGGCGCTTCCTTGCCGAGGGGACGCAGATATAGATCAGCGCCACAAATTGGCGATATAACAAGACGATCTTTGAATAGGCCACGCTTGCCAGCCTCGCGAACAAAGCGAGCATAATCGCCGCCCCACATAACAGCAAAAAGGGCATCTGGCTTCGCACGAGATAGGGCCTGTGATGTTGCCCCTGCTTCAAGCTTGCCTATGGGGAACCACTGTGTTTCAACAAATTCAACGGAGGGATCTCGCTTCTTCATTTCTCTTTGAAATCCCGCGACTATTGAGCGGCCCATTTCGTAATCTGCCGACACAATGGCCCAGCGCTTTTTGCCCATGGGGGCAAGAAACTTGCCATAATACCCCGCCCAAGCGCTTGTCGGAGGGCCAAGTTGAAAATACAGGTTGTGGCCACCTTCCTCATTAAGTTTGGAGCTTCCTCCTGCGCCCTTGACCATCAGCATGTGGTTTTGCTTGGCAAACTGTGAGGCAGCAAGGCTCGTATGGCTCAGCAGCGTGCCGAAAAAGATTTTAATTCCTTCACGACCTTTAAATTCTTCAAGGGCTTTGATGGTCTCCGACGGGCTGGATTTGTCATCGCGTGAGATGACGGCAAGAGGATGCCCAAGCACACCACCTGCAGCATTAATTTCCGTCAATGCCATTTTCCAACCTGCATTCCAATCTTTGGCTTGGTCGGGCACAGTCGTGTTGGGATATAACTCGCCAATTTTGATTGGCGTTTTTGTCGCCTCCTGCGCGGCAGCGGGAAGCGCGATGAGGGTCAGCAGGGCAATGGCGAAGAGATGGTTTTTCATCGGTTTTGTTCCTTTCACTTTTTCCATTTTGCCATGTTCTCTTCCGCGCTCGGCAGGTATTTTGCTGGATTGACATATTCGGGGTTCAAGATGGTGGGGACGCCATCACGGAAGCCTGTATAACCGACCCAATCACCCATACTTGAAACGCCATCAGCGCGGAAAGATAACATATTGCCCGGCAGGTCAAATTGGTTGGCTTTTATATAAGTTACGACCTTGTCAGGGTCATCAGAGCCGACGGCATTGATGGCCTGTGCAAGGATTTTGACAATACCATAGCCATACAGGGAAGAAAGGTCGGGGTCGTCGCCGTAGGCTTTCCTGAAGTTTGTGACAAAGGTCTTATGACTTTGTCCCTCGATCTTGTCGACGGGATAGCCATAAGCCGAGTACCATCCAACGGGTGCCTCGTTGCCAAGCGGCTTGATAAAAGCGGAGTATCCCGGATAAGGCCCAATGACAAGGCGATCATTAAAAAGTCCGCGTTTACGACCCTCGCGTACAAATTTTAGGTAATCAGTTCCCCACATGACAACGAAGATCCCATCGGGTTTGGCGTGGGCAACGGCTTGCGTTACGGCACCCGCATCAAGTTTACCGATGGGAAAATATTGCGTTTCGACAAACTCAGTTTGCGGGACGAGTTGTTTGATGTCGCGCTGAAAACCATCGATGACAGAACGGCTCAACGCAAAGTCGGGGGCGACAAAAGCCCAGCGTTTTTTGCCGGATTGGGCTGCCTTTTCTGCCAAAATTCCCGCCCATGTGTCACACGGCGGCTGGATTGTCAGATAAAGATCATGCCCCGCTGTCGTCGTAAATTCGGAGGAACCACCGTGGCCCCGAAACAACAACATGTGGTTTTGTTTAGCGAACGTTGAAGCCGCCAGTCCGACATGGCTGTGCGCCGTGCCCATAAAGAGCTTGATGTGCTCTCTGCTTTTATAATCTTCAAGGAGCTTGATGGCTTCGCTGGGGTTGCCCTTGTCATCACGTGAGACAATTTCCAAAGGATGGCCCAAGACGCCGCCCGATGCGTTCACTTCATTCAAGGCCATCTTCCATCCTTGCTGCCATTTGACAGCAAAGTCATGCATGACTGAATAGGGAAACATCTCGCCGATTTTAATGGGTTCCTTCGCCGGCGTCGCGGCCCACACGGGTGCGGCGAGGAGAAGAACAGCAATAAGGGTGGTAAGCTTTTTCATAGAGATGCCTTTCTCCCCGTTACTTCTGCTGCGGACGGACGGTTTTGACGTAGTCATCACCTGGATAGAAATTGTCACCAGATTCATACATCCAATCAACAAGAGCGGGTTTTCCGTTCTTCAAGCCAATTTTCCCGACCCAAAGGCCAAGGTTGGATTGGTTGTCCGACGCGCGGTAGGTGATCGGCCCGACGAGGCTATCGAACGTCATGCCCTTCATCGCTGCGGCAACGGCATGAGGCTCCGTTGATCCGGCCTTTTCAATCGCCTTGGCCATCGAGATCATCGCGTTGTAGCCCGTGAAAGAAAACCAACCCGGATCGGCGTTGTACTTCACACGGTATTTCGCAAGGAACTCTTTATGTGCAGGTGTCGTTATTTCGTCGAGGGGATAGCCTTGCGTGATCCATCCCATAGGCGCTTCCTTGCCTATGGGACCAAGTCCGCCCTCAGGTTGTCCTAAGAGGACGCTTACGACAGAGCGATTTTCGAACAGCCCTCGTACTTTGCCTTGGCGAATAAATTGGGCGGCATCGCTGGCAAAGTTGCAAACAAAAATAGCATCTGGGTTGGCGTGTTTAAGCGCCGATACAACGGCTCCAGCGTCTATTTTCAAAGTAGGATGATACTGCGTCGCGACAAACTCGACATCAGGGCGGCGTAGTTTTAAGGCCTTCTGAAATTCGGCGACAAGCGAATGACCAAACTCATAGTCTGGTGCGACAAACGCCCAACGTTTTGCGGGAAGTTTTGCGGCAGCTTCGGCTAACGCCCCACCAAACATATAATTTGGTACGTCGAAACGGAAGGCTAAATCATGCCCTTCTTCCCATATTTGTTTGTTTGTCCCATTAAGAGCTTTTAGAAATAAGACGCCGTGTTGTTTGGCATAGCTTGAAACCGCCAAGCTGACATTATCTGCTCCGGTTCCCAATAAGAGCTGAACCCCTTGCCGTGTAACAAGTTCTTCCACGTCGCGAAGCACTTGTTCTGGGGAGCCATCGCCACCATCGCGTGAGATCATTTCAAGCGGTCTGCCTAATACGCCGCCTTTTGCATTGATGTCTTCAAGAGCAAGCTCAAAGCCACGCCTTTGATTTACGGCCATGAGATTCCAAAACTTGGCTTCGGATATCTCCCCAATCTTGATTGGCTCTTTGCCTGTGGCTACTGAATCCTGCGCGGCCCAAGCGGGTGCGGCGAGGAGAAGCAAAGAGAGAAGAAGGGCAAGGCGTTTCATGGGGGTGGTTCCTTTCACAAAGGGAGTGCTTGTGTTCATCAATCTTGACCATTTCCTAAATAAACATCGCGGACGGCTTTGTTGGCCTTGATGTCTTTGGCGTTGCCACGCGCGATGATCTCGCCGTGGTGCATGACGATAATCCAGTCGGCATAGCCAAACACCGCGCTCATGTCGTGCTCGGTGAACAAAACGCCGATGTTGTGCTTTTGCGCGATGGTCTGGGTGAGACGCATCAAATCGTCACGCTCATGAATGCCCATGCCCGCCGTCGGCTCATCCATCAAAAGGAGGCGCGGTTTACAGGCCAGCGCCATTGCCAGCTCTAGCCGCTTGAGATCACCATAGGCCAGCGTCGCGCTATGCCGCTCGGCTTGCGCCGTGAGACCCACCATTTCCAAATAGCGCAAAGCCTCTTTCTTGGCATGAGCATAGGCATGGCCCCACAGCCGCATCCAAATCTTGTGCCGCGCGATCAGCGCCATTTGCACATTCTCGGCCACCGTCATGCTGGCAAAGGTTGCCGTGATCTGGAACGTGCGCCCGATCCCCATCCGCGCAATGCGGCGGGGCAGGCGGCCCGTAATGTCGTGAACTTCGGATCGATGATCATGCTCAAGCTCGCCTTCTTCCTCAAGGGCGATGCGCTGCCTAGTCGTCAGCGCCTTGGGGTTGAACAGGACGCTTCCGCCGTCCGGCTTTAACTGCCCATTGATGCAGTTGAAAGTGGTGGTCTTGCCAGCGCCGTTGGCCCCGATCAGGGCCACAAGCTGTCCAAGGCGAATGTCGAACGACACATCGCTCACGGCTTCAACCCCGCCAAACGATTTGCGCAGGCCAGATACTGTCAGAAGCGGTGGAGAGAGCCTAGGTTTCATTCGTCCTTCTTACCTTCCGCCGCCTTGGCGCGTTGCTCAAGTATCCATGCGTCTGGGGGTGAGTGATCATATACGTGCTCAACGTGCCAGTTCAGAAGAGCTCCCTTACCGTCCTTGACTCCCGTCATCCCAACCCAAAAAGGAGCGTTAGTTGTATGATCAACTTTTCGAAAGCTTTCCTCTCCGAACGGGGTTGGAAAGGAGAGTTGTTCAAGAGCTTCCCGTATTTTGACGGGATCGGAGGCTCCGGCCTGACGCAGCGTCTTGGCAACAGCTTGAACCGCGCTATAACCCGACAAGGCGTAGAACTTCATCCTATCCTTAAATCTGGCATTATAGGCCTGTCTAAACTTTACGAAGCCTTCGTCCTTGATATCGTCAACCGGAAAGCCGACCGTAAACCAGCCTGACGGCGTTTCCTTGCCCAACATATCAAGGCTCTCAGGCCATCCTGCTATTGGCGAAATGATAATGCGATCCTTGAATAAACCGCGTTTATTCCCCTCACGAACGATCTTGGCGAGATCGCTTGAAAACAAGTAGATGAAAAGCACATCGGGCTGAGCGTGCTGAAGCGCCGCGACGGTGGGGCCAGCCTCTAATTTTCCAAGAGCTGGCCATTGCTCAACAACCCATTCGGCGTTTAATCCAAGTTTTTCGGCGCTATACTTGGCCATTTTAACAGCGGCACGACCGGATTCATAACTTGGGGCGACCACAGCCCAACGTTTTCCCTTAATTTTGTCGCCGTATTGTTTAACGGCTTCCTCTATGGCGGCTGATACCCACATATAACTTCCGGCCGCCGTGCGAAAAATGTAATCATGTCCGTTATCCCACATGATGGTGTCAGCCGTGGCACAGGAATTAATAAGGGGAATATGGTTTTGTTTTGCCCAGCCGCTGATGGCCATCGTCGCATTAGAGACGTTGCAATCTAACAGGACGGAAACTTTTTCACGCGCAACAAGATCTTCCGCCGCCTTTACACCTGCCGCAGGATCACCCTTGCTATCAATACTTATAAGGTCAAGCGGACGTCCGTTGATGCCGCCGGTCTCATTAATTTCATCGACAGCCAACCGAACAGCGTTTTGATAAGGAACAATATACTCAGTAATCTTGCTATAGCTCGTGATATCCCCGATCTTGATCGGCTCACCCGTTGCGGGAGAGGCAAGAACGGGGGAAGCCAGTAAAGCCAAACCTAAAACCAAACCTGCAAGCTTTGCCATAGTATCATTCCTAATTAGGATAAATCGAATCATTCTTATTTCGCCACCGCCGTTTTGGCGCGCTGCTCAAGGATCCAAGCGTCAGAGGGCGAGTGATCGGCGGCGTTCTCAACATGCCAGTTCAGCAATGCTCCCTTGCCATTTTTGATGCCAGAAACGCCGACCCAGAAGGGCGTGTTGGCCTGATGATCGATCTTGCGGAAATGACTCGTGCCGAACGGTGTTTCATAGCTGATGGTTTCCAGTGCCGCACGCAGTTTCTCAGGTTCAGGTGACCCCGCTTGGCGAAGCGCGGCGGCGATGGCCTGAATGGTGCTGTACCCTGTAACCGTATAAAACTTGATCGGTTCCTTGAACTTGGCTTCAAAAGCCTTGCGGAACTTCAGAAAGCCTTCGTCCTTAATCTCATCGACAGGAAACCCGACGGAAACCCAGCCGCTCGGCATTTCTTTTCCCAGAAGTTCAATATGATCGGGTACGGCAACAGGCGGTGCAATGACAATTCTGTTTTTGAAAAGGCCACGCTTGTTGCCTTCGCGCACAAACTTGACCACATCCGTGTCAAACAGAATGTTGAAGATGATATCCGGTTTACTGTGTTCCATTGCCGCAATGGTCGCGCCAGATTCCATCTTGCCAAAAGCGGGCCACTGTTCATCAACCCATATGGGTTTGAGGCCGTGTTGTTCGGCTAGCATTTTAGTGACTCTGACGATTGATTGCCCAAACTCAAAGTTTGGCGCGACGATGGCCCAGCGTTTGCCCTTGAGCTTGTCGCCATAGATTTTCTCGGCTTCATTCAGGACGGCGGATGCCCACATATAGCCACCTTGCCCCGTGCGGAATGTGTAATCATTGCCACCTTCCCAAATCGTGCTGTCGGCTTCTGAGCAGGCATTAATAAACGGAATCTTGTGATGCAAAGACCAGTTTGCGATTGCAAGGGAGTCAGCCGATGAATCACAAGTTATCAGAATGTGAACCTTTTCACGGGAGACAAGCTCTTCGGCAAATTTGACAGCTGTGGCAGGATCAATGTTGCTGTCGCGATGATAGATTTCTAGCGGGCGGCCATTGATGCCGCCAGCAGCGTTGATCTCGTCGATGGCCATCTGCGTTGCATTTTTGTAGCCGATGACATAATCACCAAGCTTTGCCCCTACATTAATATCCCCGATCTTGATCGGCTCACCCGTTGCGGGAGCGGCGAGGACAGGGGAGGCCAATAAAGCCAAACCTAAAACGAGTGCGGCGTGTTTTTTCATGTGCGGTTACTCCGTCTTTTTGATGAAACGTTTGTTGAAGGCGCCCACAATGCCTTGCGGGAAAAAGATAACGATGGATAGGATGATGAGACCAAGGAATAGCCGCCAAAGCTCGCTCACGCGGCTGATCTCACTTTCCAAGAAAATATAGATGACGCTTCCGACCAGAGGGCCAGAAAGGGTATTTAGACCGCCGAGCAACGTCATCACCATGGCATTGAGCGTCGTGTGAATGTCGAGTGAGGTTGGAAACACGCTACCCTTGCTATAGGCGAACAGGGCTCCGGCAAGGCCTGCGAAAGAGCCTGCAAGCCCCATGCCCATCCACTGCAAGCGTCGCCCGTTTAGGCCTAAAGCCTCGGCGCGTTTGGGTTGATCGCGCACGGCACGCAACGCATAACCGAATGGCGTGAAGATGAAGTAACGCAGCAATAAAATGCCAGAGCCGCATAGGGTAAAGGTCAGATAGTAAAACGCCGTCTTGTCACTGGCCCAAGGCGCAGGCCAGATGCCCAGCAAACCGTTATCGCCACCCGTCACTTCGTACCATTGGAAACAGACAGCCCACACCATTTGTGCAAAGGCAAAAGTGAGCATCGCCAGATAGATCCCTTGCGAACGCACGCAAAACCATCCAAAGATGAGCGCCCCTAAAATGGCGGCCATGGGCGCGGCGACAAGGGCGAGTGGCATGGAAATCGCAAAGTATTTTGTCAGCAACGCAACGGCGTAAGCGCCAAGCCCGAAATAAAGGGCATGGCCGAACACGCCCACGCCTCCGGGGCCGAAAATGAAGTGCAAACTGGCGGCAAACAGTGCCCAGATCATAATCTCACAGGTCAGAACAAGGCCGTAATCACCAACAAACAACGGCATCGCAAGCATCACCACGCCAACCGCGAGGCCAACATAACCGGCCCATCGCGGGGAGGGGCGCATGGCTCCATCTGCTATAGGGTTGGGCGCGGTGGTGGTGTCTTCGGCGCGGCCAAACAGGCCATAGGGCTTGAAGATTAAAACCGTGGCCATAATCAGGAAAAGCAGGACAAGAGTGATCTCGGGAAAGAGCAAAATGCCAAAGGCGCGAACGACACCGACGATAATGGTGGCCAAAACGGTGCCGCGCAGGCTCCCGAGGCCGCCGATCACGATGACGACAAACACGTCAATGATCATATTCATGTCCATCGACAGACTGACGCTCTCTCGCGGCAGTTGCAGCGCGCCTCCGAGGCCAGCCAGAAAGCTCCCCAAGGCAAAGACAGACGTGAAGAGCCATTTTTGATTGACACCTAGGTTGGCCAGCATCTCACGGTCTTCTGTCGCGGCGCGCACTAAAACGCCCCATCGGGTTTTATACAAAAGAAGATAAAGGAACGTGATGACCGTAACCGCTAAGGCGATCAGAAAAAGATCATAACTGGGGAAAGATTCGCCCAGAAGCTGAACAGCGCCATCCAATCCGGGCGCTTGTGGCCCCAGCAAATCCTCAGGCCCCCAAACGTGCAACGTAATGTCCTGAACGATCATAAGGATGCCAAACGTCGCCAGAAGCTGAAATAGTTCGGGCACATGGTAAATGCGCCGCAGAATGACCATTTCAATTCCCGCACCAATGACGGCGGTTGCGCCTGCTGCCAAAAGCAATGATCCCCAAAAACCGATGCTTTCGGCCCCCAGCCACTGTACGAGGCTATAGGAGATATATGCGCCCAGCATGTAAAGACTGCCATGCGCAAAGTTCAGGATGCGCGTCACGCCAAAGATTAGGGAAAGGCCGCTGGCAACAAGAAAAAGGACGGCGGCGGATGATAATCCGGTCAGAAGCTGGATAAGAAGGAAGGACACAACCGTTTACCACCAGTGTAATTTAACCAGATGCGAAGTTACGTAGAAATGCCGTAAATATCAAGGTGCTATTGGTTGACTTAGACACAAGAAGACAGGAATAGGGGGTGTTGGCTACGCTCATGACAGCCGCTTTTTAGCTGTTCGAGCTTGTTGTGCTGTATTGTGAGAAGGGGTGCCGCCAGTGTGCCACGCAATAAAAAAGAGCTCGCTGTGATCAGCTAAGCTCTTGTTTTGTTGGTTGCGGGGGCCAGATTTGAACTGACGACCTTCAGGTTATGAGCTGCCCTTAGGCGCTTTTCTCAGCAGTACGCTGGGCTGCGCGGAATTGCTTTTTGTTACGATATATCAATACGTTAGTTGACTTCCTTCGCCCTAAAGAGCGACTATCAGGTTATCAGCTTTTCTCGCCGTTTAGAAGCCTCTTGCTTCCACAGTGCTTCCACGAACGGCGGGCGAGGCTGACAAGAACCATATCACGACAGGCTCTATCGCTGTGGCACGACTGACAAAACGCATATTGGAATCCGCCGAGATCAAGGCCAAGGACTATTTCATCTTTGACGTTGAATTGCCGGGGTTTGGCCTGCGGATCATGCCGTCGGGGCGCCGGATAATCTCGTCGGCTCGCGCATTGGTGGTCGTCAGGGTGATAAAGAAGCCTTTCTTCTTTTTCGGCGTGTCGGTTGCGTCATGACGGCTGTTCAGAAGTTTGATATCCGCGTCCTCGACCGAATTGTTACGGATTTTATTCAGTAAATTGATAAAGGTCGGATCTTTCTGGCGATAAACCTTCTCAAGCTCCACCACCTCCAGCTTCGCATCTTTCAGCGCATGAGCACTGAAGAAATAAGGCGTTTTGTAATGTGTCGTGAACAGTTCGCGCTCATTCGATGAAACCACTGGCGGCAACTGATAAGTTCCTCCACGTCCGTGATGCCATCGGCATCGGCCAGAGAAAAGAACTCTTTATCAAGCTGCTCGGCTGGCAGAGTCAAACACGACACAGGCCGATTGATGGCGGCATCTCAGGCATTATTCGGAAAAGATGCAGATTTGCCGTCGCATACTATCGTTGCGGCGGCATTTTTTGCTATCTTATGGCTTCAGAATGAACCTGATCTCTTCTCAAAAAGCTCAACGAGCATAATCTTAATGCGGCTGTTTTCGTGCGAGTGGAGAGACTCTCTGCCTGATATGTCCCCGTTTGACATCCTTTTGGTGATCGTTCATCGGATGAATAGCAAAGCTTTTAAGGCTTATACCACGGATTGGCTTAAAGGACACTTCCTCTGGGAGGCCCACATAAGTTGGGCCGAGAGAAAAAATCAAAAGAAGCGATAGCTCCTCGGTCAAATTAAATGACCCCAATCGCAATTCTTCGTACCCATATATACGCTTGATTACGCTCTGGTTTTCGCCCTCTTGCTTCCACAGTGCTTCCAAATGTGGGAAATCGGAACAGGAGAGGAACAAAGCGGCGTTTTTTACGACTGTAACTATTTGAATTATTTGATAATTCTGGTTGCGGGGGCCAGATTTGAACTGACGACCTTCAGGTTATGAGCCTGACGAGCTACCGGGCTGCTCCACCCCGCGACACCAAGAATATAGTTTAGCGATCCCTTTGTCTTGTGTCCTTCGCTTACGCTCCGGACGGGCCCGCGTCACCCAGAAATAAAGAAGCTGACGTATGGAAGCTCCTTTTATCAAGAGAGTGCTCTTTTAGAGCCAGAATCCTTTTGAAGCAAGCTTTTAAAACGCTGTTTTTGCTTTCTGTGCTTGTTTCCCTGAAAAAAGAAGGAAAAAGACCCTATGGCTTGATTAAACTAATCCATTTGGTAACGTTTTTGTTATGTTCCGTCAGCGTTTTTGCAAAGGCATGCCCCCCCGTGCCGTCTGCGACAAAATAAAGGAAGTCGCTTTTCTCAGGATGCAACACGGCCATCAAGGCGGCGCGTCCCGGATTGCAAATGGGTGTCGGCGGCAGCCCCGCGTTGACATAGGTGTTGTATGGCGAGCTGGACATCAGATCGGCATGGGTCAGCGTGCGCCCCAGCGCCCCTGTTCCCCCCGTCAGCGCATAAATGACCGTCGGGTCGGATTGCAACGGCATGGACGACCGCATGCGGTTGATAAAGACGCTGGCGACCAAGGGGCGTTCGCTGGCGTGCTTGCCCGTTTCTTTTTCAACGATGGAGGCGAGGATCAGCGCGTCCTGTGGCGTCTTGAGCGGCAGGGTTTCCTCGCGGTTTTTCCAAAGCTCCTCCAGCATCGCCCGCGCCTCGCTTTGCATGCGGGCGATCACGCTTTCGCGGCTGTCGCCGTAGCTGTAGCGATAGGTCTCCGGCATCAACGAGCCTTCGCGGGGCACATCCTTAATTGTGCCCGTTAAGGCCGAGGCGCTTTGCAAGATTGTCGTAATTTCATGCGAGGTGAGGCCTTCGGGGGCTGTGATCTGACGCAAGACGGTCTTGCCCTCGCGCAGCGCGCCCGTCACATCCAAAACATTCATGCCGACGGCAAACGCGTATTCCCCCGCCTTAAGCTGGTCTTTGGCCATAAGGCGAGAGGCAAGGCGAAACAACAAAGGATTGATCAGCACGTCGTTTTGATCGAGAAGCGTTGCTATTTCCTGCACGCTGCTGCCTCGTGGAATGATGACCGTTTTGGATTCCTTCATGGGGCCGGGAAGGTAGAGGGACAAAAAGAACAGTGGCCCTGAAAAGAAAGTCACAAGAGAAATGAACAAAAGAACATAGGGAAAGATGACGCGCTTTTTGGCGGGCTCTGACGGCGTGGCAGGGGGCGCTGGAGGAGGGGGAGCGGCTTCGTTCAAGGATAACCCATGGGGTAAGGGGGCAGGGGAAAAGATCGTGACGTCTTCTTTAAACTTTCGAATACGAACAATGGTGTTAACACACGGGCCTGATGGGGCGCAATCTTAAACAGGCGTTAGCCGTCTGCTATGGAAAAACCTGCACCGCGCCACGAGAAAGAAGCGTTTGAACAAAAGGACAAGGCTGCGTCCGGCTTGGCGAGCCGCAAGGCTGGGCGGTGATGACTTTGCCTTGAGCATAAGCCAGTAGCATGCGCAAGGTCGAAGCATAACCAGACGTTAAGGCAAACGGATCATCCTGTTCGCCCAGCGTCATGCGTTCATCTTGGCGATGGCTTCCGTTCCGATGAGGAATGAACAACACGCTTGAGGCCCGCCCGCTTTGTTGCAGGATGGCGCTGTCATGGCCGGGGCCGGACGGCATTGTTTGGAATTTAAGCCCAAGCTGTTCTGCCGCGCTGGCAAGGCCGCTCACCAAAGCAGGGTTCATTTGAATGGGTTTTTGAAGAAGGACATCCTCTTCTTTTATGGTGAAGGTAAGGCCGCGTTGTTTTGCAACGGTTTGTCCCGTGCTTCGGACGATTTCCATCGCCATTTGGAGAGCGCCTTCATCGCTGCTTCGAATATCAAAAAGAACTTCGTTGTTGGGCGATACAATGTTGAGGCTGCCGCCCCCTTTGACACGCGTGTCGCCAAAAGAGAAAGTGAGGTCGGGGGTTTGTTGCCGAAGGAGAGCCAAACCTTCTTCCAGTTTAACCATGAAGTGCGCTCCGCCTAACACGGCGTCATGTCTCTGCGCTTGGGGGCAGGCCCCCGAATGGTCGGCGCGACCATCAAAACGCACATAACCGCAGCGGTGGGTTCCTTTGATGCTGTGAACAATGCCGATATCAAGCTGCGCATCGGCGAGATCGTCGCTTTGCTCGATATGGGGTTCTACGAACGCGGCCATTTCTTCGTGCGGCATCAAGGCGTGAGAGGCAAGGAGGGCTTCTTGTAACTTTTTTGTATCAAGGCCGTGGTGAGTCTCCATCGCATAGGCCAAGGTTTCGCCAGAGCCAAGTTTGTCTTGCGCTATCAGCGCTGCAAGGGGGAGGCGACCCGTAGCGGCTTTGGCGCTGACCGCAAACTGGAAGCGTGAGCTTTCTTCGTTGGGGAAAAGAACGGTGACCAAAGGGGCATGAAAGGGGATCCTTTGGCGCGCCACGATTTCCATGGCTTGAAGACCCGCGATAACACCCGCCATGCCATCATATTGCCCGCCGTTAGGGACGGCATCCGTATGCGACCCCATGGCCAAGGCGGCCTTGGCGCGATCCTGCGGGTCGGTGGGTTCCATAACAATGTAACACGTCCCCGCTAAATCTTGATAGGCGATCGCGCCAAAGGCGTTATGGGCTCCTTGGCATAAAAGTTGAGCGGCCTGCCGCGTTTCTTTCGTATAGCCCAAGCGATTAACGCCATGGGCAAGCGCATAATGTATTGTGGCAAGGCGGGCAAAAAGGGTGCGGGAAAAGATAAGGTCTTCTTGTGTCAATGTTGTCATTTTAAGTCAGCCTTTTTATGGTTTAATAAAAAGTAAGCGAGGCAAACAATATGAAAAAAACCCAAGGCGATCCATAACAATCAGCGTTAATGGCTTTTTTTACGCACAGCATATCCGATAAACAAGCCTAAGGGCGTTCTCAAAAACGCGTTAACCATAAGAATTTTTTTGCGCAATTATATCGCGCATAATATACGTTGAATTCACAGAATTACAATCATGCGCGGCGCATATTTGTATTTAGGAGAACGATAATGAGCGAACTTATCATCGATAAAAAGTCTATTGCCTTGGCCATGAGAGTCTTGGCGCGTAATGCGCAACAAGATCCAGCGGCTTTTCAAACAGAGGTAAACGTCTTTGCACAATCCAGCCCAACTGAGTTTTCTGCAATTCAAAACGCGATGCGGGAAGTCGGTTTGGAATTTGGTGGCGCATCCGTCACTTCGACAACCGCAGTCACTGAGAATTCGGTAAGAATCTCGGATTCGTATATCGGTAAAAAATATGGCAATGAAGAAGGTTTGTTCCTTGGCTACTTCGATTTGGGGAATGACGTAGGCGAAAAGCCCATTTTCGTTCTTGAACTCACAAAAGAAAGCATGACGTTCGTTCATACAGTGAAGGCACAAGGCACTCTTCCGAATGGATACGTTGCTGATCCGTATACCTATGATGCGAGACAGGGGTTGCGCGAAGGTAAAACGGTTATTGCAACTTTTGATATGGTTATGGCCGCGTATAAGGAACAAGACAAATTCGAAGAGAACGGCAAAAACGGTAAGCCTCAGAAGATGTTTAAAGATGCTGGATGGGTTTTAACCAGTTCGCCCCATCCCGTCAATCCTTACGGTGTAAGGATCGTCGGTTTCAGGGTCGGGGGCGTCGACTGGGGCTTTAAAGGCTACTTTCTTGCGCCTAGCCTCTTGGTGCGCACGGCGTTAACCCTTTAGTTATTTAATTATTTTCTTTCTGTCCGCGCGAAGAGGGCGGCGGATTTGCCGCAGCGTGGCATCGTCGCGATACTTTTTTGCGCAGCCCGCGTACACGTGCGCGGGCTGTCGTTGTATTGCTCGGTTGTGAACTTACACTTCGCGGAAGTTCGAGCCTGCGTGACAGACAAAAGCTAACAAAAAAGCCGCCCATAGGGCGGCCATTTGTTAGCTGGTGCGCCCAAATGGAATTATATCGAACTATTCAGACGCCCACGAAGTCATTAACACAATGGTCGAGTGGGGCGCAATCTTAAATAATCTTCAGCTAAATCAGCCGTCTATGAACGCGCCCGTTTTATAGAGCGGTGCGGGTTTAGTTTCCGATCTGAGATTCAAATCGTTAAGATTTTAACCTTTGGCTTTGCCATCCCATTCACCCCAGAAAACAAGGAGCACCGCTATGGCGTTTAGTACAGATGAAGCGCACATGATGGATTTGAGGCGGCAAGAAATTACCTTATCCCCAAGGGCATGGATGCGCCCGACAGGGAGCGTAGCGAAGGGTTGTCACCACCTTAAGAATACCATAGAAGGCAGATGTAGGTTTTTCTATTTAAAGTAACACATTGTTAGAGAAGAATCTCCTAAGGTGAGGGAATGCCCACTCCTTATTCAGAGTAAGCCATGGGGTCTTCACCAGAAGATAGCAGCACAGACTATATCCGCTTTGCTTACGAAGAAGGTGCCGTTGCGGCTTTTTTTCTTGCCGATGAACTTATCGTTCATTGCAACGGGGCGGCCGTAAAAGCCTTTGGCATGAAATCAAAAAAAGATTTGATCGGCCAACATCCGGGCGTTCTATCACCTAAATACCAACCGGACGGAAGAACGTCGGCGCAAGCAGCCGCTGCGCGTATTAGTGAATGCCTTCAAAAAGGGTCGGCGACTTTTGAATGGATTCACAAACGCCAAGACACAGGTGAAGTTTTTCACGTCATCGTAACGCTGACCTTGGGACGGGTGCATGACAAAGACATGGCGATGGCTTCTTTTCAGGATATCAAAGAGCTTGTGGAAGCCAGAAAAGCGCGTGAGGAAGTTGCCAAGAACCTAGAAAATGAAGTTCAAGCGTTGGAGACAGCCAAAAAACAAGCCGAGGCCGCCAATCGTGCCAAAAGCGATTTCTTAGCCAATATGAGTCACGAAATTCGTACGCCTATGAACGCTGTTTTAGGCCTCTCCCAGCTTTTGTTAGAAACAGACCTAAAACCGGAACAGCATTCATGGGCGCAGATCATTTATCAATCAGGGGATGGGCTTCTTGGTTTAATCAACGATATTTTGGACTTCACTAAAATCGATGAAGGACAACTGCGCCTCGAATCTATTGATTTTGATCTTTGCTCCACCGTTGCTGATGTGACGGACGTGCTCACAATTAAGGCGTGCGAAAAGAAATTTGAATTAATCGTGTCCTTTGCTAACAACCTGCCTCACCATGTTCTTGGCGATCCAGGGCGGTTTAAACAAATCCTTTATAATTTGATTGGCAACGCGATCAAATTTACGGCGCATGGACACGTTCTCATTAATATGAGCCTCTTAGAGGAAGATGAAGAAAATATCACGCTGCAAATAGGCGTCGAGGACACGGGCATAGGCATCCCCAAAGATAAGCTTGATTATATTTTTGAAAAATTCGCTCAAGGAGAAGAATCAACAACGCGTCGTTTTGGCGGCACGGGCTTAGGACTTGCCATATCGCGTCGTCTCGTCCAGCTCATGGGCGGCCAGATGCGGGTTACAAGTGATGAGGGGGTCGGCTCGGCTTTTACATATGATTTGCATCTCAAACGCAGTCACCATAAAGATGTAACCAGTTTACTCCCAGAAGTCGTCTTAAAAAACAAGCGTGTTTTGATCGTTGATGACTATGACATTAACTGCATGATCATTAAAAAAAGCTTGGACAGCCTTTTCTTGCGCTGCGACGTGGCTGTTTCGTTCGCACAGGCCAAACAAAAAATTAAAAATGCGATCCAAGAAAACGACGCCTATGATTTCGCAATTCTCGATTACAAACTCGATCAAGAGGATGGCTTGATCTTATGCCAAGAGATCACGCGCTCTGACGGCTTCAAGCCGTTACCTCTGGTGATCATGCTTACAGCCTATGGGCGCTTTATCTCGCTTGATCGCATGACAGAGGCTGGCGCTTCCGGCTTTCTGGTCAAGCCCTTTTATCCAGTCCAGCTTGAGGCGGTCTTAAAGCTCATGTGGCAACGGCGAGAAGAAAAAGGCTCCCCCCTCATTGTTACGCGGCATACGATCATCAAGATGATGGAGGAAGATGACGCTGTTCCTCAAGAAAAGGCCAATCTTGAAGAAATAAGAATCCTGGTCGTCGAAGATATGCCCGTTAACCTTATGCTGATGACGAAGATTTTGGACAAATATGGCTGTCAGGTTGATACCGCAGATGGCGGCGACGAGGCCATAGAAAAGGTCAAGAAAAATCATTACGACATCGTCTTTATGGATTGCCAGATGCCTGAGATTGATGGCTATACGGCGACGCAAAGAATAAGAGAATTTGAAAAACCGCTAGGCCAGCACACAACAATCATTGCGTTAACCGCCGATGCTATGACAAGCGACAAAGAGTGCTGCCTTCTTGCGGGAATGGATGATCACGTGGGCAAGCCGTTTAAACAAAGCCAACTGATCGAGGCAATAAATAAGTGGTGTCATAAAGGAAAGTAAACCGTTCCTATCTTAAATTTTCTCCCACAAACGCAAAGCGTTTAATAGATGGTGCGGTCAAGAAGACTTGAACTTCCACGAGATTTCTCCCACAGCGACCTCAACGCTGCGCGTCTACCAATTCCGCCATGACCGCACGGGGCTTATCGCCAGTAGGAGGGTAGGGGTAGCAGATCACGGGCAGGTAAATCAAGCGCCTTTTCAAAGAGAATTATGGAAAAAGGAGGCCGGATATTGAGCTTTGGCCTATGGATGGGGTAGGTTGTGCCCATGATCAATCCGAAAACCCCAGTTTCTCCCTTCGAGTGGAAGGTTTCCACGGGCCTTGTGCCCTATGAGGAAGCCTTGGCCGTTATGGACGCTCGCGTGGACGCGGTGCTCGCGGGGGGGGCGGGTGAGCTTGTCTGGTTGCTGGAGCATCCGCCCCTTTACACGGCGGGCACGAGCGCCTGCGCGGAGGAGCTGATCGATGCGGCGCGGTTTCCTGTTTACCAGACGGGGCGCGGCGGCAAGCATACCTATCACGGCCCTCAGCAGCGGGTCGTATATGCGGTGATGGATTTGACGCGCCGCGATCGCGACCTGCGTGCCCATGTCTGGCGGCTAGAGGAATGGGTGATCCGCACGCTGGCCGCGTTTGGCGTGAGTGGCGGGCGGCGCAAGGGCCGTGTGGGCGTTTGGGTCTTGGCGGACGGGCAGGATAAGAAGATTGCCGCGCTGGGCGTGCGGGCGCGGCGTTGGGTGACCTCACACGGCGTGGCGATCAACGTGAACCCCGACCTGTCCCATTTTGCGGGTATTGTGCCGTGCGGGATCAAGGGCTATGGCGTCACGTCGCTCCACGATTTAGGCGTTTGTGCCTCGATGGATGAGGTTGACGCGGCTCTTCAAAGGCAATTTAAGGGCGTGTTTCTGGCGCATAAAGCCGGAGATAATGCCCAACTCATTGAAAATGATGGATAAAACAAAATAGAAACAACCCTTGACGGGTGGTATGATTCCTGCTATTGACATTACCACGCGGAGCTTTGTCCGGATTCACCTCCCTACGCTAAAGCTTCGGGAGGCAGGGGGATTCAGGATTTAGCATTCGGCATTCAGGGAAGAAGGGGCTTCGTCGCGGCGCGAGGCCTTTTTTGTTGCCCTTTCCGTCATCCCCGACACGCGGAACGCGCAGATCGGGGACCCAGGGGACTGGGCAATGAACGAACGATGGTGAGCGCGGATAGATCGGCTGGATCCCACGTCCATTTTCTTTCGTCTTGCTTCGCCGCGCCGAAGAGAAAATGTCTTGGGATGACGAAAAAGAAGAAAGGCTTCGTGGCGGCGCGAGGCCTTTTTTGTTGGGCGAAGGGAAAGGTGGTGGAAAGAGCGGCGTGCTTTCCGTTACGCCCATCCGTCATCCCCGACAAGCGGAGCGCCAGAGGCGTTCTGCGCAGATCGGGGATCCAGAGGACTGGGCGATAAACGAACGATAGTGTGCGCGGAGAGGAAAACTGGATACCGGCTTTCGCCGGTATGACGGTAGGAGCGTGGCGGGGATGACGGAAGCAAGGCTTAATGATCCACCGTGGTCACGGTTGTTTCGGCGCGGAAGGTTATGGCGGAAATCGTGCCGCCTTTTTGGCCGTAAGCTACTGTTGTTAGAGGTTCAAGGGATCCTGTTTCACAATCAGACCCTGTGCAAGAGGCGACGTCAGGGCGTTCAACCGCATAGGCTACGCCTCCCGATGATCGTGAAAAGTCGTGAGGAAAGCTTATGGTAAGGGGTTGAGCCAGCTCATGAAGGGAGCCGCAGGTTATTTTAAACACGGGGGCTGTATGAGGCCTTCCATCCGGCAGGTTCAGGCGACCCTTTTGAAGGGCCACGGTGACGAGGGTGTTTTGGAGCAGCGCCCCCGCCGGAAAGGTTAGCGTTGCGCCGTAAAGGGGGGAGGTCTTTTGGTCAAAAACGATACTGCCGCCCTCTGGGCCAAGAGACTGGCTTGTCAGGGTTTCTAAGGGGCCATATTCAAAATAAGCGCCGCGTTTGGGTTCTTTTGCATTGGCGGCAAGGGGTGACGTCAGCAGAAAGGCAAGAGCAAAAAAAAGAGCAAGATGAACACTGTTTTTTTTCATCTTGCTCTCCTTGTTTTTATAAGGGCTGTGCCTTTAGGCGCGGCTTTTGGCCAGATCGGCTAGCTGACGCTGCAGGTTGGCGATTTTTTGCTGCATGTCGTCGGCCCCTGTGCTGGCGGCCGCGCTGGCGACGCTAGGCATTGGCGTGTTCGTCGCGGCAGGCGCTTCGGTACGGGGCTTGTTGATATTGGTCACCGAGGCCGAGGGAGACTCCGTCGTTGTTTTACAGCAAGTGCTGTCGTTCTTGTTGGCGCTGGCCGAGCAGCAAGAGGCGGCGGGGGCCGTGTCATGGCTGCTTTTTGTTGAGCAGCATGAAGCGGTTGATGGTTTAGAAGACGTTGTGGACGAAGAAGGTGTAGCGGCCTCGGTCGTGCTTTCGCTACCGCCCAAGATGGAGCCCATATTAAACGGCGTGAACATACGCATGGTATTTTCGAACATGGACATGTTTTGCTTGCCCATTTCCTCAAGCGTCGTGCCAAAGGGGAACATGCCGCCGAAGGTGTTTTTGTAATGATCGCGGATTTGATCCTGATTGCCTGTGAGCATATCCATGCTGTGTTCAAGGTATTTGGGAACCATCCACTGCAAATTGTCGCCATAAAAGCTGATCAACTGGCGCAAAAAGCCAATGGGAAGAAGGTTTTGCTGACCCGTTTTGTTTTCTTCTTCGACAATGATTTGCGTGAGAACGGAGCGCGTGATGTCATCGCTGGTTTTGGCATCATAGACGTTAAAGGTTTCGCCCGCCTTGACCATCGTGGAGAGATCCTCCAGCGTGACATACGAACTGGTCGCCGTGTTGTACAGGCGACGGTTGGCGTATTTCTTGATGGTGATGCTCTGCTTGGCCGTTTGTGCGCACATGATTTTGTTCCCGCGTGATGAGTGAGGACTGAAGGGAAAGGATGGGGGCAACGACGCGCCCGAATCCAAGAAAGGAAGATTAACCAATTTTCCCCATCCTTGGAAAAAATACAAGAGCCTTTTAATCTTTTGGTAAAGATTTTTTGAGTTGTGGCAATTGGGAATCGCCGCCAAGGAGATTTGATCACCATTTACATTTGGAAAGGAGCGTGTTTTAGTTATGTCTATGAGCAATCAGGATGAAAACGAGAAGCCTCGCGCGGACTGGGGCCAGCTGGCGCAAGAGGCGCTGGATTTGTGGCAGAGTCATTTGACCTCGCTTGCCTCCGATACGGCGGCCAAGGACGAGATGGCGCAATTCGTCGCGCCCATGTCCCAGATGTTTTCACAGTGGACCACCATGATGCAAAGCGGCTTCGCCAGTGTGATGCCACAAGATTGGGGTGGGACAGCAAGTGCCCCCTCTACCGATGATCAAGAAACGCCTTTCACGGCGGCTTCGCCCGAGACAACAACCGAAGCGGCGCAGACAGGGGCAGAGCCGGTTGCACAGACAGCGCCGCAGGACGAGCCGTCAAAGGATCAACCCCTAGAATCGCTGCCGACCAATACAGCCTCAACGCAAAATCAAACTGAAGCGAAGGCTCCAGAAGTGACCGCAGCAGCCCCCGTTGCGGTTTCGCCTATCGTTTATGTGCCGAACAAGGAGGAGGAAAGCCTTGCACCCCCTTCAAAACCAGCCCCCGTTGTTGAACGACCAACCGACATCGCCAAATCCGTCCACGGCGAACAGGGCGTCCGTCGGCGCGCCGCTCTTGCCGATGGCACTGGGGACTTGGCTCAGCTTGCCGGCCGTTTGGCCAAGCTTGAGCGCGAGTTGGAGACCCTGCGCGCCCGTCCCAAGCGCTCTGCAAGCGATGGTAGCGCCGTGGCTGAGCCAGATGCCGATGCCGAAGGCTCTGCCGTTGGAGATGATGAGCGCGTGGCTCGCGCCCGTTCGTGACAAGCTCCCTGACGATCTAACCATTGAGGAATCTGCTGCGTTGATGCAAGCCGTGATGGCCGAGGCGTTGTCGCGGCTGGAGGCGTTTATGGCGGGCGTTCGCGCCTATCAAGAGGTACAGGCTGCGCCCGTTGATCGCCGCGACGCGCAGGTTATTTGGCAGGCGGGCACGACGCGCCTTTTGGATTACGCACCGGACAATAAGGCGGGTAAGGTGATTTTGGTTGTCCCCTCGCTGGTCAATCGCTTCGCGATTTTGGACATTGATGAGGCGCATTCGTTCCTGCGCTTTCTGGCGGCGCAGGGATTTCATCCTTTGGTCGTTGATTGGGATGCTCCCGCGCAAGAGGAAAAAGACTTCGCGCTATCGGATTATATGACGCAGCGCCTTGTCCCTGTCCTTGCCACCGCCAAAGTAAAGGCCGGTGGCAAGCCTGTTCATGTCATGGGCTATTGCATGGGCGGGGTCCTTGCGATGGCGCTCGCCCTTATGAAGCCGGACGAGGTCAAGACGCTGACCTTGATGGCAACGCCGTGGGATTTTGGCGTGGGCGGTGTGGGCGGGGTTCCCGCCGCGCATACGCCGGCAGGACGTTTCTTTCTGGATCATGCGTTGCAGATGCAGCCATACTTGGAAAAGGCGGGCATCGTGCCGCCGTCGATTCTGCAAATGGTGCTGACCGGATTCCAGCCCTTGCAGATTTTGCAAAAGTTCACGCGCTTCGCCTCGCTAGAGCCGCAAAGCGAAAAGGCGAAGAGGTTCGCGCTGACGGAGGATTGGCTCAATGATGGCGTGCCTCTCACGGTTTCCGTCGCGCGGGAATGTTTGCAAGAATGGTATGCGAAGAATGTGCTGGCCTCTTGTGCGTGGAGCGTTGCGGGTGTGCGCGTTGATCCCGCTGCGCTGACGATGCCGTGCTATGTCCTTGCGGCGAAGCAGGATAAAATCGTGCCGCCTGAAAGTGCGTTGCCTTTGGCGGAGCTCATCAAAGGCGCAGCGCTACATGAGCCGGACATCGGCCACATCGGATTGATGGTGGGCGATAAGGCGAAGACTTTGGTGTGGGAGCCTTACGTTCAGTGGCTGCTTCGCAATAGAACCGCGTGAGACTGAATCCTAACGGGCGCGCATCAAGCCCATTGCCGGAAGTGCGGTGGTCACAAGGAACAGGCTGCCAAGGCAAAGAAAACCCGTTTGGATGTTCGTGAGGTCAATAAGGTGCCCCATGCCTGCGGAAAAGGCGATGAAGACAAGGCGTCCGCTCATGCTGGTGACTGACAGCACCGTGGCGCGGATGGAGGAGCCAGTGTTTTTATGCAAAATATCTCTAAGGAGGGGGATCGATAAGCCCCACAAAAAAGAGTTCAGAAAAACAAAAGGCAGCGACCATAGGCTTTGCAAAAGGCCGATGGCAACCATGCACGTGCCCATAAAAAGGGGAAGGGCCAGCGCAAAGCGTTCGCCCATCTTTTTGTCAAGGGGGTGAAGGGCTTTGCTTCCCAACGCGGTCATTAACGAGCACGTGGCGGCAAGAAAACCGAAATAGGTCACGGTAATCCCGATCTTGCTGTAGAGCAGATATTCCATCCAATAACCGATGATGCCAAGGCCGTTGATCAGCGCCATGTAAAGCGTGGCGTTGCGCAGGATGGGGTGCTTGGCGCAATAGAGGACGGTGCGGCCCATGTCCTTGGCATGTGCTTTGGCGTTTTGGGATTGGCTGGATTCTCGTTTAGGTTCTTTCGTCGCAAGAGCAAGCGGCAACAACACTAACGATGTGAAAACGTTGACGACAAAGGGAAGCGTGAGCGAGATGGTGGCCAAAAGGCCGCCCAGAATGTTGGCGATGCCGCTGCCAATCTCTCTTAGGAAAAGGGCGGTTCCTTCGATGCGTTTATGTTCCTTTTCGCGCTTTAGCTCTAGTAGCGTGTCATAAAGAAAGGAGGAGTCGGTGCCAGAGCGGAAGGCAAGGGCAATCCCCATGATCGTCTCGGCCCCCGCAAAGGCCCAAAAGGTATGGGAAAAGGCATAAACGGTCATGCTCACGGGAATAAGCGCCGAGCCGATGACAAAACATTTTTTGCGTCCGATAACGTCAGAGAGATAACCCGTCGGGATTTCCGATAAAGCCGTCACCACGGCAAAGATGGTTTCGGTCAAAAAGATTTGTGTGGCGCTGAGGCCGTTGGACTCAAAAAACGGAACAAGGATAGCAATATGAAGCCAGAAGTTGCTAAAGAAACGATCCGCCTGAAGCTTCCAGATATTGCCCGCGATGTTCATAATAACTAACTTTCTTAGACCCTTTATGGTATTAGCGCGTCTTCGCTGACGTTATACTTCTTGAGGAAATTTATAAAGAGGGCTCTGTTTTCCGGTGTTGTTGTGTCGGTCATTTGCTGCACGAACGCGCCCCATCGGGTGTCGCCCTTCTTGTTCGGGAAGGACATGGTCGCGGTGAAAACAGGCGTGTCCTCATAGCGGCGAACAACGTCCGGATTGTTACGCATATAATTCAGCGCCGAAAGATGCTCGTTTAGCAAGACATCCACTTTGCCGTATTTAAGGTGGTTATAAAGATCGGCCAGAGACGACGTTTGGGGAAGGCTTGTGATGGTGGATTTCGGAAAATACTCCAGCGTTTTGGGCGATGTGAGATAGCCATCCATCACGGCAAAACGCGCGGTTTGCATTTGCGCCTTGGTAATGGTGCTATTCTTGGCAACATAAAGATAATAAGGCAGCTTGCCAAAGCTTCCGGCAAAATCAAACTGCTTGCGGAAATCATCATTCGGGCTGCATGGCACGCAAAACATATCAATGCGATTATAGTTGATGGCGGGCAGAATTTGATCAAACCCAACCTCTATATCCCATACGATTTTCTTGCCCACACGCGCGGCGGTTTGCTCCAGATAATCGACGGTCAGGCCGCTCATCTTGCCCGTGTTGGGGTCTTTGGAGATATACGGCTCATAAATCCAATAGCCGCAGCGGATGTTCCCCGTCTTCTCGACGCGATCAAGGACGGAAGGCTGCGCCTCGGCTTGGTCTGTCTTTGCGGGATGGGACGTAGGCAAAACCACCCAGAGCAAACCCAAAGCGCCAAGAAGCGCCAATCCCAAAACCGCCTTTTTCATCGCTTTTCTCCCAGATTATTTTGATTAGGCTACCTTAAAATGTGTGTTGAGGTAATTAAAAATGTTATCTGACCCTAAACCTCCCCCATTTTTGGCACGCGGCTGAAGGAGATCTTGGAGCGGATGATGGATCCAGAGTTGCCAAAAACAAGCGTGCCGCGTCCGTATTTTTCGTTGAGGCGATCGACGGCGGAGGTCAGCGCGGCGTTTTTCGGACGGTCGAACAGATCATATTGATGCGACGCGACGGGGACAAGATCGGCCAGCGTCACACCGATGCGAAGCGGGCGGAGAGGCGGCGCTTGCGCCCACAATTGTATCAGCGTTTGCATCAGTGCGCGGGTGTCTTGCGTTTCCTTAAAGCGCAGGTCTTGCACAAAATAGCCCATCTGCCCCGTCCATTTGATGTCGAAGATCAGGCGGCGGCAGTAAAAGCGCTCATCGCGCAGGCGCAGCGCCACACGCGTCAGAAGTTGGCGAATAATGGGCGTTGCCTTGATGATCGTGCGCTCCTCGGGGGGCAGGACGTGCTGATGCCCCATGCTGCGGCGCGGGCGCGTGGGGGATGGCAAATCCGCGCCATGGAGCAACGCGTGAAACCGCGCCCCCATAACGCCGCCCCACACGCGGCGCAAGGTGGCCGCGTCGGCCTCCCACAAGGCGGGCATTGTCGTGATGCCGTGGCCTGCGAGGCGGGCGTTCATGTTCGGCCCAATGCCGCAAATGGCCGAAGGCTTTAGATGGATGATGGCGCGAGGCATATCATCGGGGTGCAGGATCGTGAGGCCGTCCGGCTTTTGCATGTCAGAGGCAAGCTTGGCCAGAAGCTTATTGCTCGCCACGCCGATGGAGCAGGTGAGCTGCTCACCGAGCCTCTCGCGCATGGTGGCCTTGATGCGGGCGGCCAGCGCGGTGGCGGCGGCAGGCGTTTGCTGCGTGCGATCCAGAAGGCAGGCGACCTCATCCACCGACATGACGTCTTCAACGGGAAGGCATGTTTCAATCGCTTCGATAAACTGGTGATGGATGGTGACGTAGAGTTTCGGATGCGCGGGGACAAGGATCAGGTCGGGGCACAGCGCCCGCGCCTCACGAATGAGCGTGCCTGTCTTGATGCCACACGCTTTGGCCTCATAACTGGCCGCAATCGCGCAGGTGCTCTCTGCCTCCATCGGCACGACGACGATGGGCTTACCGCGCAGGGCAGGGTTCGCCTGCTGCTCGCACGACGCAAAAAAGCTGTTCATATCCAAAAACAGCCAGCGCAAAAGGGGCGCATCCCCTTTGCCCAAACCCTGCACATTGTTCATGGTTTGTTCTATATAACGGTTGGGGCTAGTTTGGCAACACATCCTTGAAAAGAGAGATTTACCACACAGTCGGAGATTAAAAAGAGATCACTCTTTCTCGGAGAACCGCTTTTGGAAGTTTTGGAGCGGGGCGAGAGAAACAATATCGGTTAGGTTATCTTTCTCATAATAGCTGAAGGGGTTGTCCAATTCCTTGATCAGCAGCACCATGTAAATAAGGACAAAGGAAACAAAGGCCACGAAAAAGACGCTCTCGTGGAAGGGTTTTATTTCCGTGAAGATAAGACCAAGGCACAGGACAAAGGAAAGAATCTCGGCAATGGCATAGCCTGCTGGGTTAAAGTCCGTTTCGCGAATGGTGTGAATGCGCGTGATGATGCGGCGCATGTTGCTTTGTTCTTGCTTCAGGCGAGCAATAAAATTGGCTTGGGTGAGCGGTTCGAGCGCCAGAAAAACAGTGTTCAGCGCCGAAAGCTTGCCGAAAAGCTCAGCCGTCTTTTCTTTTTTGTAAAGCCAATCCATTAAGGAGTCGGTGAGCATGTGAACGTGGTGGATCAGATCCGTTGCCACGGGACTTTTTTTGTTGGCCAAGATAATGGATGCCTCATCCAGCAGAACTTCAAGGCTGCATGCGAGCTCGCCGGGCAATTTTTCACTTTCTTTATAGTCGCTCAGCACACCCGATATCAAAAAGCCGATTAAGAAAACATTGGCAGATATAAGAGCGCCCATTAACGGGCTGAGGGATAAAAACTCACCCCCCAAAGTGTTGGCGGTAAACTTTATAAGAATAATAAGGACAACAAAAGGAATGACGCGGAACGTCAAGTGCCATTTAAGGGAGGAAAAGACGGACATAATCGGGAATCCTTATGTAGAAGAAACTTGTTGATAACACGGTTGTTAAATTTGTTTCCACAAAAAACGGCGGGAGAGGATCCCGCCGTTTTTTCTTTAAAGAAAGAGAAAGGCCTTAGGCTTTTCCCTTATAGATCGCGATGAGTTGTTCAAGGAGCTTGAGGGCGTCCTCACGCGGGCGCTGGAAGCAATTGCGTCCGATGATCGAGCCATTACCGCCGCCAGCATAGATGGCTTTGGCATCGTCGATTACGCTGTCCTCGCCCTTGGCCGCGCCGCCCGAGAAAACAACGATGCGCTTGCCGTCATAGCAGCACTGCATGATGTGACTGACGCGCTCGGCCATCGTCGCGACAGGGATGCTTTCCGATTCATAGACCTTCTTGGATTCTTTGAAGCCCAAGAAAGCTGTTGGCAGCTTGACCTTGATGATGTTTGCGCCAAGCAGGGTGGCCATATGAGCGCCATAGGCGATCACGTCCACGGCCATCTCGGCATCCTTGCTCAGATCGCCACCGCGAGGATACGACCACACGACAACGGCCAAACCCTTGGCCTTAGCTTCGCGTGATAGGTCGCGGATTTCCTCGAACTGGTTATACATATTGTCCGAGCCCGGATAGATCGTGAACCCGATAGCCGCGCAACCTAAACGCAGCGCGTCATCGACGCTGGCGGTAACGGCTTGATCCGCGTTTTCTTTTTGGCGCGAAAGGCTGTTGGCGCTGTTCATCTTGAGGATGGTGGGGATTGCACCCGCGAAGGTATCGGCTCCAGCGGCCAGTGAACCTAGCGGCGCGGCGTAGGCGCTTAGCCCCGCGTCAATCGCCAGCTTATAGTGATAATGGGGATCATAAGCAGCGGGATTGACGGCAAAGCAACGGGCGGGGCCATGCTCAAAGCCTTGATCGACAGGCAGAATGACCATCTTGCCTGTGCCGCCCAACTTGCCCGCCATCAGCATGCGCGCCAGATTGGCTTTGGTTCCGGGCGTTTCGCCTTCATAGTTGTCAAGAATTTCACGGACGCGGCGGGTTAAGCTCATCATCATCCCCTTGGTTGGTGTGTTAAATAACGGATTGGCAAACTAATCGATTTGCGCCGTTTTGTCCAATTCTGTCTTTGCCGTTTCCTAAAACTGGAGTAGATTCCTTCGTGAAACAACAAAAATCCGTGAAAATGGAGAAAAGGAGTCGCCGTGAAGCGTCTTGATTCAACAGCGGGCATTGCTATTGGCCCGATCCTTTTTGTCCTTGCGATGTTGGGGATATTGGCCACTGTATTCGCCTCGGGCGGCAGTAGTAGCCTTGGCTCGGCCGGCATTACGGATCGCATCACGGCGGACGTGGTGGGGCAGGCGAACCTTATCCGCTCAAAAATGAGCGAATGCCAAATGCAATACTTGGTGAACGGAACCAACTTTGCCAGCGCCCCTTGCGCGAGCGACCCTTATCCCTGTTCGGATCAAACGGACGGGACGCTTGTTTCCGCGTTGACGTGCCCGAACGACCCTTTGACGGGCGGCGGAGCCGAGCAAGGGTTATGGACGGGCTTGCGTCCTGCCTCGCTGCCCGTGGCGAGTCAGGGGATGAATGCTTGGATGTATATCAACGCGGGCGAATCCGGCGGGCGTTGCATCTGGACTGCGCCAGCTAGTGGGAATAGCAGCGCCGCCATTGTTGACGGGCTGACGCGCGCGGTTAATAAGTTTACGACGCAGGAATTGTCGTATGATAGCGGCAGCGCCTCGCAGAAGTTTGTCGTCTTTATCACGCGCCCGACGGGGGCTGCGGATAGTCATTGCACCGTGCCGTGAGGGGTCTGATGAGAACCACAAGGCTTGTTGTGGCGGCGGTTGTACTTGGTGGTCTAGCGGCTTTCCCTCCAGCGGCTTTTGCCGCGCCGCAGACGTCGCTGGCTATGCACGGGATGGCCAAGCAAGCGGAAGGCTTCACGCACTTTTCCTATGTTAATCCTGAGGCTCCCAAGGGGGGAGTTCTACGGCTTGGCGTTGTCGGCTCGTTCGATAGCTTGAACCCGTTTATCGTGCGTGGAACCGTGCCGCAGTCGCCAGCTTTTGGCCTTTTCGCGTCAGTGGCTGTGTATGAAAGCTTGATGGCAAGAAGTTGGGATGAGCCGTTTGCGCTGTACGGTCTTTTGGCGCAGTCGGTTGAGGTTCCAGAGGATCGCTCATCGATCACTTTTCACCTGAACCCATTGGCTAAGTGGTCGGATGGTCAGCCTGTGACAGCGGACGATGTTCTGTTTTCCTTCACGACGCTGCGTGATCAGGGTCGCCCCAACCATCGCACCTATTACAAAAAGGTGGACAAGGCCGAAAAGCTGGATGCGCTGAGCGTCAAGTTTTCTTTCAAGCGTGAGGCGAGCGGCGCATGGGATCGCGAGATGCCGCTGATCATGGGGCTTATGCCTGTGCTCCCCGCGCATGATTGGGCGGATCGGCCTTTTAACCAGACAACGCTTCGCCTGCCCGTGGCCAGTGGCCCCTATCGCATCACGAAGGTCGATGCGGGACGCAGCGTGACGCTCACGCGCAATCCTGATTACTGGGGACGCGACCTGCCCTCGCAAAAGGGGATGTATAATTTCGATGAGGTGCGGATCGATTTCTATCGTGACGACAGCATTGCCTTGCAAGCGTTTAAGGCGGGCGCGTTCGATTTACGGCGCGAGCCTGACCCCAAGAAGTGGGCAAGGGCCTATGAGCATCCCGCCGTGAAAGACGGGCGTATTGCGAAAGAGCGTTTTGTTCACAAGCGCACCGAGGCGCTGTCGGGTTTTATCCTCAATACGCGCCGCCCGTTGTTTAAAGACGTGGCGCTGCGTGAGGCGGTAGGGTTGGCATTCGATTTTGACTGGATTAATCGCACGCTGTTTCAGGGGCTTTATAAGCGCTCGCAAAGTTTCTTTCCGAACTCTGAACTGGCAGCAAACGATGGCGCGGCGGACGAAAGCGGTGGTGAGGATGCGCAGCGCGAGCAGCTTTTGAAGGCGGCGGCTCTTTTGAAGAAAGCGGGTTACGCCATGCGTGGCGAGAGCCTGTATTCTCCGGCGGGGGAGGCGGTGGCGTTTGAGGTGATGCTCAGCGACCCAGCGGAGGAAAAGGTGGCCTTGGAGTGGGCGCGGGGGCTTAAGCGGCTGGGGATTGAGGCGCGGGTGCGCACGGTGGACAGCGCCCAGTATCAAGCGCGGCTGAACGGGTTTGATTACGATGTGACGACGGGGCGCTGGTTTAATTCGCTCTCGCCCGGCAATGAACAAATGTTTTTCTGGGGCTGCGCTGCCGCCAAGCAAAACGGTAGCCGCAATTATGCAGGTGTATGCGATCCCGTGATTGATGCGCTGGCGGCAGCCATTCCGGCGGCGCGGTCAAGGCAGGCGTTGGTGGAAGCCACACGTGCCTTGGATCGCAAGCTGATGGCGGGGCATTACGTTGTGCCGTTTTATTATCTGGGCGCGGATCAGGTCGCGTATTGGCAAGCGCGCTTTGCGCATCCTGCCACAACGCCTCTCTACGGCCCCATCTTAGAGAGCTGGTGGAAGCCATAACCGTCAGCAATCCCACTTCCGACTTCGTTTAATGGGCTGTTGAAAATGTCGTTGAGCGAGAAGAAAGCCAAAGAAAATTCTTGTCGGACATCTTCCTGCATAGGGGGGGCGCGCATGTATAGGGCAACAGTTATTAAAGGTCGTTGGTTGGCAAATGCATGCGCCTGTTAAAGGCGTCGCTTCTTGCTAACTCGCGATCCTTTGCTTCTAACGCTTGGCCCGTTAGAATCTTGTTAGCTATTTGTTGCTTTTCTGGTTCTAAGGTTAGCCCTTTGGCCAGCATTGTTTTTAGCACAGGAAGCATAAGCGGTCTATTTTTGTCGTTCATCTCCACCTTTTCTGCTAGTTCATCGAAGGCCATTTGTAAGGATTCTTGATCGAGAACACCGCGTTCTTCGAGCTTGTCGATCAGATTAAGAATCTGAGGGGTTGAAACCTTGTTAAAATGACGAGCCTTGATTGCTTCGGCAAGATATCCCGACTTAACTTCTGCTCCCGCCTCTACGTAAATAAGGCCGACATCGATATTACCTTCGCTAAAAGCTGTCTCGATCGGTGTTCTCTGGCTATACTCCTGATCCCTTACGTTGATCGGATATTTCTGGTCAGCGAGATATTGGGCAAATGCTTTTCTTTTTCCTGCTTCCTCAGCATTGTTATTATTTCCAAAACAGCCAGCCACCATATGTGCGTAAGTTGGCACATTTAATTTGGCAATGGCGTCTTTAGCCAAGCCACGTTGTTCTAGCCATTTAAAGGCGGGAAGGTCGAACTTCCCCGCGACTTCGTGGCCTGCATTTTGTTTCGAGCGATCTGTAACATTAACATCCTTAACATAAGGCAAAACAGCTTCCATCATCGCAATAGCTAAATGGGGGCGGTGATAAGGATCTGCGGCGCTTACAAAATGCGCGTCTTTAATTTCTACGCCAATCTCGGCCAACTTCGGAACCATTTCTGAACGTCCCCATGTTAGAGTATTGTCCATTGTCCATTCCGAAACCAAATCAAGAGGATTGAGGCCTTTTTCCTGCATATTGGCAACCAAAGCGTCGAATAGCTGAATGCGTTGCGTCGGAGTGTAGAGGTCTGTTTGGTAGTTCTTATGGCGCCGCTCTGAGGATTCTTTATTATACGCATCATCAATGAAAGCCTTAATATCTGCCATTGAGCTCGGCGTCTCTTGCGCAGATTCAGGGACACGGGCGGTCAACAAAAAGTCGAGGGCTTTTTGCTCACGGTTTCCAAAAACCTCTTTCCGTCCTGCGGTAGCCTCTGCGCCCGTCTGGGCTAAATACAGTGCGGCATCAAAGGACCCATTATGCAGCGCAACCATAAGGGCATTTGTTGTCTCTTCTGGTTGAGAGACGCCTTGGGGGCCAAAGCAAATTGTGCCAGAGCCGAGTGTGATATTAGCTTTAAAATCTATATCAGCTCCTTTACTGCGGAGACGTTTCATCTCTGAAACATCGTTGTTTCCAGCAGCGAAAATAAATTCGATCGAGAGGTCAGCAACCTTTTGTGGATCGGAAGGCGGTGTGTCAACTCTCGGCGAAGGCGTAAAAAGGGCGGTTGAGAGGTTTTTCAAGAGAGAAATAATTTTCATTTTTTAATCCCGTAAGAATGCGTATTTTCTAGTACTGCGGCAATTATAAGTAATTTGCACGCGGAAGGGATACTTAATTAAATAGTTTCATGGTTCCGGAGGCTGGCTATTAACCAAAGGTGGGACATTCTGTCGTGCCTCTCTACGGCCCCATCTTAGAAAGCTGGTGGAAGCCGTAACCGTGGGGCATATGGTTAAAATCAGACGCTAAAAGGGTGGTTAAGGGGTGTTTCCGATAATGTAGGCGAAATATCCAATTATAATGCCTCTCACGGGGCTTAGGATGAGGCTGGACGCGTTATTTCGAGTCCTCGGCCACCTACCCGGCCAAGAAAAGTGTTAACGCGCTCTAGGCTCATTTAAATCGATTTTGTCTGGTGGCTCCATATACGGCCAAAATATACAGCCGATCCGAAATAAAATGATGTCATCTTGTTGATGAAACACTGCACCCGTCATCCCGCACGCAGTTCCGCGCTTAGCGGGACGAAGATGCGGGATCCAGTTGAAAGTTTTTTCTGTCCACAATCCCAATCGTCAGGTTTTGTTGAAACGAAGAGAATTCAACTGGATCCCGCATCTGCGCGATGCTTACGCATCGCTTCGTGCGGGAGGACGAAGAGGGAGAGCGTATATCATCCCGTGGAGTCTTTTTTGATCACTCTATTCTGGATCAGCTATAGCCTATCCAATAAACATCTTACATAACCTCGTGATGAAATCCAAAAAAACCCCGCTGGATTGCTCCAGCGGGGGTTTTATTCGTTGGGCCTGAAGGGTATAAGGCGCAAGGAGCGCCTTACCCCAACAGGTCCAGCGGCGGCTGCCGCTTACTCTTCTTTCTTTTGCGCACGCTTGATGGCTGCGCCCAAGATATCGCCAAGTGAAGCGCCTGAGTCAGACGATCCATATTCGGCCATAGCCTTCTTCTCTTCTTCGACTTCACGCGCCTTGATCGACAGGTTGACCTTGTGCGCCGCTTTGTCGATGACAGTGATCTTGGCGTCGACCTTTTCACCGACCGCAAAGCGATCCGTGCGTTGGTCGGCACGATCACGTGCCAAGTCGCCGCGCTTGATAAAGCCAGAGAAGGAGTCCGCTTGATCGCCCAAGCTGACTTCGATCCCGCCATCGTTAATCGCGGTCACAGTGCAGGTCACAACGTCGCCCTTCTTGAAGTTGACGGCCATGCCTTCGAACGGATCGGCGGTCATCTGCTTGATGCCCAAGCTGACACGTTCCTTTTCGACGTCGATGTCAAGAATCTTAACGTCGACCATCTGGGCCTTCTGATAGGCTTGGATGGCTTCTTCGCCAGCCTTGTCCCACGACAGATCCGACATGTGAACCATGCCGTCGATGTCGCCCGGCATGCCGACAAACAAACCGAACTCGGTAATGTTGCGGATTTCACCCGACAGCGTTTCGCCAATCTTGTGGTTCGCACGGAACGATTCCCACGGATTTTCGATGCACTGCTTGATGCCAAGGCTAATGCGACGCTTGGACAAATCGATGTCCAAAACGATGACTTCGACTTCTTGGCTTGTGGCCACGATCTTGCCCGGATGCACGTTCTTCTTTGTCCATGACATTTCGGAAACGTGGACGAGGCCTTCAATGCCCGGCTCTAGCTCAACAAATGCGCCGTAGTCGGTGATGTTGGTGACGCGGCCCTTCAGCTTGAGGCCAGCGGGGTAACGCGCAACGACGCCTTCCCAAGGATCGGCTTCCAGCTGCTTCATGCCAAGGCTGATGCGCTGTGTTTCGGCGTTAAAGCGGATGACCTGAACGGTGACTTGAGCGCCGATTTGCAGGACTTCCGAAGGATGGTTGACGCGCTTCCACGCGATATCGGTGACGTGCAAAAGACCGTCCACACCGCCCAGATCGACGAACGCGCCGTAATCGGTGATGTTCTTGACGACGCCTTGCAGCACTTGGCCTTCCTTAAGGTTGGCCACCAGCTCACTGCGAGCTTCGGCGCGCGACTCTTCAAGAACGGCGCGGCGCGAGACAACGATGTTGCCACGGGCGCGATCCATTTTCAGAATCTGGAAGGGTTGGGGCGTTCCCATAAGCGGCGTGATATCGCGCACGGGACGAATGTCAACTTGGCTGCCCGGCAGGAACGCGACAGCGCCCGAAAGGTCAACCGTAAAGCCGCCCTTGACGCGACCAAAGATAACGCCAATGACGCGCTCGGCCTTTTCGTGAAGCTTCTCAAGAACGGTCCAGCTTTCCTCACGCTTCGCTTTTTCGCGAGACAATGAAGCTTCGCCATTGCGATCTTCCATGCGTTCCAAGAACACTTCGACGGTGTCGCCAACCTTGACTTCGGAGGGCATGCCCGGTGCGGCAAATTCTTTTAAGGGGACGCGGCCTTCGGCCTTCAGACCCACATCGATGATCGCGCAATCTTTTTCAATGCGCGTGATAAGGCCCTTGATAACAGTGCCTTCCATGCTGCCTTTTTTACCAAAGGAGCCTTCGAGCAGTGCGGCAAAGCCGCTTGTGGGCGCATCCGCGCCGACCATGTCTTCTTTGAAAAGACGTTTTGCACTTGATTTAGCCATGTTAGATTTTCTCTTTCTGATCCCTTGGGATCGCCCGCCTGCCTGTTAAGGCCTCCGGCACGATGCAGGGTTTTTGAAAACCCCGCTGCTTTCGGTTTTGCCCCGATCAAGGGGGCGTTGCAGTCAGATAAGGAAAAACAAAAGAGGCTGAAAGCAGGGCTGTTCTTTTGTTTCGTCTTCATCCGTCGCCAGCACCATGCCGACTAATTTATCTTTTTCTCCACAATCCCGACCGCCTTTTCAAAGGCCTGATCCGCATTCAAATCGGATGTGTCCAGTAGGACAGCATCAGCCGCCGGTTTTGTTGGAGCGGTTGCCCTTGAGGCATCACGCGCATCACGCGCCTGCATGTCTGCAAGAACAGCGGCCTCAGTAACATTTTCGCCCCGTCCCTGCAACTCAAGAAAGCGCCTATGGGCCCTTATTTCCGGTGCGGCTTCGACAAATATCTTAACGTTTGCATGGGGCGCGATCACCGTGCCGATGTCACGGCCATCCAAAACCGCGCCTTTTTTGCCCAGCGGTGGGAGCGCGGCAAAATCCTGCTGGAATTTCAACAGGGCATTGCGAACGCCTTGGATGGCGGCGACCTTAGAGGCGGCGTCGGAGGCAGCGGGGGTGCGCAAAGAGCCGTCCGCCTCCATAGCCTGAAGCGAATGAGGGTTAAGGGCGAGGGCTGCCTTTTCGGCTGCAGCGGGGTCAGATGAATCGCCGCCTGCCTGAAGGACGCCAACCCCCACGGCACGGTAAAGCGCCCCTGTGTCAAGGTAGGCATAGCCCCAATGCGTCGCTAGGCGGCGGGCGATGGTGCCTTTGCCTGTGGCGGCAAGGCCATCCACGGCAATGATAATCGGAGGGGTTGTCATAGGGGCCTTTATAAAGTCAGGGAGAAAAAGAACAAGCCTTTCTTATGCTGCTTCCACATGCTGCGCGGGATCAAAGGTCGGCGTGGTGGCCATGAAAAGCACCATATTGCCATTCCATGCGAATTTTTCTTTATTTTCGATAAAAAGAACATCGCCCTTGGTAAAGGCGGTTTCTTTGTCCGTTGTGATCAGCGTGCCAGAGCCTTCCAGCACATAGACAAGCTCTTTACATTTTTGATTGATGACAAAGCCTTGTTCGGGATAGCGCCCCTTGATTACCGCCACGCCACTGCTGATTTCCCGATCATGCGTTTCGTATTCATGGATGGTCACATGGCTGAGCGGCTGGAGGGTGATCCGCTGATTCTCTTTAATGATTTCCATTGAGGACATTCCTTTTGGGGGAGGGAAGGAATTATAAAAAAAGGCTCGCCGGTTGGCGAGCCTTTTTAAAAGCATAAAGCAAAGGAAGCTTACGCAGCCTTGGTGTTGGCAACGGCCACTTTCTTTTCCATGGCTTTGCGAATCTTCAAAACATCATCAGACAGGCGGCTTTTGCGAGCGCCCAAGACCCAAGCGTCGATCCCGCCATTGTGTTCAACCGTGCGGATGCCGCGAGCGGTTAGGCGCAACGTTACGGCCTTGCCCAAGATGTCGGATGGGAATGAGCAAACTTGCAAGTTCGGCTGCCAACGGCGGCGATTCTTGTTGTTCGCGTGACTAACGCTGTTTCCAAATTGCGGCTTCTTGCCGGTTACGCTGCATACACGTGCCATGTTTTCCTCGGCGGGAGTGTCCCGCAATCTTCAAAAGGTGAACCCAAAAAAAGCAACGCTGCCGCCAGCCCAAAACCGGCGCAGTGATCGCTTAGAGCGGCGATTTATAGGGGGCGAGGCCGCGTGAGTCAAGCTTTCCTGCTCTCTTTTTTGCTATTCCTGCTTTTTGCCCGTCATAAAATAGTTAATGGCGGTTTTTTCTTTTCTGATCGCAAAGTGCCGTGACAGGGGATTCAGGGCAAAGCCCGTGCAATCAAGGGGTTTTATGGAATGCTCTTCCCAAAGCGCGGCAAGCTCGGACGGTTTGACAAAGTGATCCCAATCATGGGTTCCGGCGGGAATCCATCCCAAAATGTACTCGGCTGCCACGACGCCTAGCAAAAAGCTGCGCTTGGTGCGGTTCATCGTCGCGACGATCACAAGGCCATTGGGTTTAAGAAGGGTGGACACAGCGGTCATAAACGATTTGATGTTGGGGACATGCTCAACGATTTCCAGTGCAAGAATCACGTCGAAACGTTCCTTGGCTTGGGCGAGACCTTCTGCCGTGTTTTGGCGGTAGTCGATGGACAAACCAGCCTGATGGGCATGATCTTTGGCGATTTCGATGGCCTCGGGCGAGGCATCGATTCCCACCACGTGGTAGCCTTGGGTGGCCATGGCCTCGGCCATTAAGCCCCCGCCGCAGCCGATATCAAGGACGGACAGCGTGGCCGCTTTCTTTTTTAGGAAGGCCGCATCAATTTGATTGCAGACATACTGCGTTCTTAAAGGCATCAGGTCATGCAAAATGCGAAAAGGGCCGTGCGGATTCCACCATGCGTGTGCTTGCGCCGAGAACCTTTCGACATCGTCCGCGCAGACGCTGGATAAAAAAGCTGTGGACATTATGGCCCTGAAAGCAAAAAGGAGGTTGGAAAACGCGTTCTTTGTGCCATAACATAAGCCTCTTCATCATAGGAAAACAAGGGTAGAGCCATGGCTCTTTTGGTAGTGAAATTCGGCGGCACATCCGTCGGCACGATAGAGCGGATCAAAAACGCCGCCAGCAAAGTTGCCGAAGAAGTGCGCCGTGGGCATAAGGTTGTCGTCGTTGTCTCGGCCATGGCGGGCGCGACGGATCAGCTTTTGGCCTATTGCCGCAGTGTCACGCCGCATCCCAACCCGCGAGAGATCGACGCGATCGCGGCGACGGGTGAGCAGGTTTCTGCGGGGCTGATGGCCTTGGCTTTAGAGCAGCGCGGCCTGAACGCCCGCTCGTGGCAGGGCTGGCAGATGCCCTTGCTGACCGATAATGATCACACCAAGGCGCGGATTTTAGAAATTAACACGAAAACCATGAAAGAGCGCCTTGATAAAGGTGAAGTTGCTGTCCTTGCGGGCTTTCAGGGCATTGGCGAGGATGGCAGCATCACAACGCTGGGGCGTGGCGGCTCGGACACGTCGGCTGTTGCGCTGGCTGCTGCATTGGGCGCGGATCGCTGCGATATTTATACGGACGTGGACGGCGTCTATACGGCGGATCCGCGCATTGTAAGCGATGCGACGAAGCTTTCGAAAATATCGTATGAAGAAATGCTAGAACTGGCGGCTCTCGGTGCCAAGGTTCTGCAAACGCGCTCCGTCGAAATGGCGATGCGTTATCGCATGCCGATCCAAGTGCTCGCAACCTTTGCCAACAAATTCGGCAGCGATCTGCCTGGCACTCTTGTAACCGATGAGGATGAAACTATGGAAAACAATCCTGTTACGGGCATCGCCCATTCTTTGGGGGAGGCGCGCATTACTTTGGCTGACGTTTCCGATAAGCCGGGGGTGGCTGCTGCCATTTTTAATGCTTTGGCGCAGGCAGGAATTAATGTCGGCACGATTGTGCAAACGGGCTCCCAAAACGGCCATACGACGGATCTGTCCTTTACTGTGCCGCGTGGCGATCTTGAAAGAGCCGAGGAAACTTTAAAGGCCGAGCAAAGCGCTGTAGGGTTTACGGCCCTTTTGGCGGATAAGGATATTGCCAAAATCTCGCTCGTTGGGTTGGGGATGCGGACGCGTCCGGGTGTGGCCGCGCTGATGTTCAAGACGTTGGCGGAAAAGGGCGTTAATATCCAGTCGATTGAAACATCTGAGATCAATATCAGCGTGCTGGTCGCCGCCGAGTATCTTGAGCTGGCGCTGCGCTCCTTGCATAAAGCGTTCGGGTTGGATAAGGAGTAAGCGCTTGTTGACAGTTTCTTCTACGGCTTTGGCTTTTTGCCGTAGCGAGATTGTGATCAGGTTCTAGTAACAAAATTGTTTTGTCATCACACAGGTGAATTGATCCCATGGTAACTATTTCTTCCCGTTTAAAGCCGCTCATGCAGCGTGGCTGTGATTTTCTGGGCACAAAGCTGGCCGTGATGGGCGGTGCGATGAGCTGGGTGTCTGAGCGCAATCTTGTCGCCGCGATTTCCAATGCGGGTGGTTTTGGCGTTTTGGCCTGCGGCTCGATGACGCCTGACCTTCTTCGTACAGAGATTCAAGGAACAAAGACCCTTACCCGCCTACCTTTTGGCGTGAACCTGATCACCATGCACCCGATGCTTGATGAGCTCATCGATGTGTGCCTTGAAGAAAAAGTCGGCCATATCGTTCTGGCGGGCGGCGTGCCTTCGGCTCCCGCCATTAAGCGCATCAAAGACGGCGACGCGAAGGTGATTTGTTTTGCTCCTGCTTTGTCTCTTGGTAAGCGCATGATCCGCAATGGCGCCGATGCCCTCGTGATTGAGGGCATGGAAGCGGGCGGCCATATTGGCCCCATCAGCACCACGGTGCTGGCGCAGGAAATCCTGCCCGAATTGCACGATAAAGTGCCTGTTTTTGTCGCGGGCGGCATTGGGCGCGGTGAAGCTGTCGTGTCCTATTTGGAAATGGGTGCAGCGGGTGTGCAGTTGGGCACGTTGTTCGTTTGCGCCACCGAATGTATTGCGCACGAAAACTTTAAGAAGGCCTTTATCCGTGCCGCCGCGCGGGATGCCGTGCCGACACAACAGATTGACCCGCGCTTTCCCGTCATTCCCGTTCGCGCCATCGTTAACGAAGGCACGAAGCTCTTTATGGAAAAACAGCGCGAGGCGATTGTCAAGTTTGACTCGGGCGAACTCACCAAAGAAGCGGCGCAGCTGGAGATTGAACATTTCTGGGCGGGCGCATTGCGCCGCGCAGTTGTCGACGGTGACATTGAAAACGGCTCGGTCATGGCGGGGCAGATTGTTGGTTTGGTCAAGGAAGAGCAACCTGTTGAGACGATCCTTACCGAACTCGTCCGTCAAGCCGAGCAGGCGCTGTTGCACCGAGAGTTGTAAGACACGTCAAACGATCCGTTTTTCTTCTAAGGAATCCCCCATGCCTGAATCCATCAAAATTACCCGTGCGTTGATCTCTGTTTCCGATAAGACGGGTCTTGCCTCTTTGGGCAAAGATTTGGCGGCGTTGGGGGTCGAAATTCTCTCCACGGGCGGCAGTGCCGAGGCCTTGCGGCAGGCGGGCGTGCCCGTGGTCGAGGTCGGCGATTACACGGGCTTTCCTGAAATGATGGATGGGCGCGTCAAGACATTGCATCCCAAGATTCACGGCGGCCTTCTGCAGGTGCGTGATAATGACAAGCATCTGTCCGAGGCCAAGAAGCACGGCATTCCGCCCATTGATCTGGTGGTTGTCAATCTGTATCCGTTCCGTGAGACGGTAGCAAAGGGTGCGGACTTTGAAACGTGCATCGAGAATATCGATATTGGCGGGCCCGCGATGGTGCGCTCGGCCGCGAAGAACCACGCGTTTGTGACGATTGTCACCGATCCCGCGCAATATGACGTTCTACGGGCCGAGCTGCGGGATAATCGTGGCGGCACGACGCTGCCCTTCCGCAAAAACTGTGCGGCGGCGGCCTATGCCCATACGGCCAGCTATGATGTGGCTGTCAGCGGTTGGTTTGCGCAGCAGCTTGGGCAAGAGTATCCCGACACGTTGACGGTGTCCGCTTCCTTGCGCCAATCTTTGCGCTATGGCGAGAATCCTCACCAAACGGCAGCCTTTTATACGACGGATCTGTCACGCCCTTCGATTGCTACCGCGATTCAGGCGCAGGGCAAGGAGTTGAGCTATAACAACATCAACGACACCGATGCGGCGTTTGAGCTTGTCAGCGCGTTTACGGACTTGCCCGCAATTGCGATCATCAAGCACGCCAACCCTTGCGGCGTCGCGGTGGCCGATGATTTGTGTGAGGCTTATAAACGCGCTCTTGCCTGCGACAGCACCAGTGCCTTTGGCGGCATTATCGCGTGCAACCGTCCTTTGGATGGCAAGACGGCGGCCGAAATTGTCAAGATTTTTTCGGAAGTCGTGATCGCGCCCGATATGGACGACGAGGCGAAAGAGATTCTGGCGACAAAGAAAAACGTGCGCGTTTTGCTGACCCGCACTATGCCCGATCCTTTGGCTAAGGGGCGTGTGATGAAGTCCGTGACGGGGGGGCTGCTTGTGCAATCGCGTGATAACCTGATCCTCGATAAGGCCGCTTTGAAATGCGTGACCAAGCGCCAGCCGACTGAAGCCGAAATGCGCGATATGATCTTTGCCTTTACGGTGGCCAAGCATGTGAAGTCGAACACCATCGTTTATGCCAAGGATATGGCAACGGTGGGTATCGGCGCGGGGCAGATGAGCCGCGTGGACAGCGCTCGTATCGCGGCGCGTAAGGCGCAGGATGCCGCGACGGCCTTGGGCCTTATGCAGCCTTTGACCAAGGGCTGTGCGGCGGCATCGGACGCTTTCTTCCCATTCGCGGATGGCCTTTTATCGGCGATCGAAGCGGGCGCAAGCTGCGTGATCCAGCCGGGCGGCTCTATTCGTGATGAGGATGTGATTGCGGCGGCGGATGAGGCTGGCATCGCCATGGTGATGACGGGAATCCGACACTTTTATCATTAGGCGAACATGTCGTCGATTTTGCTTTGATCAAGGGCGACGGTATAGCCGTGAACGATGGCAGCGCCGTCATCAATCATGCCCTGCAACTCCATAGAGTGCAGGTTGGCCATGTCTTTAAATTTATCCATTTCATCGGCCTCCATTGTTTGACGGAGCCTTAGGCGCGTTTCAACGATGAGCATGCTCATTTGCGTTGCGATCTTTTCAAAGCGTTCGCGCAGCTCTGGGGGCGAAACCTCATAACACTCAATTGCCAAGGGCGCAAAACCAAGGCCACTTTCCATGAAGTGCTCACGGTAGGTTTTAAAATCCCACTTGTCGATGTCGTCCAGAAGTTCGGGCATATCGCCAGCCATGCCAAGCATCATAACCACTTCGTTGAAGTGGTTGAAGTAGTCCGTGGACAAAAGTGAGCGGGGATCGATGTTCGTTCCCTCAACGCGCTCTTTATATTGTTCTAAAGAAGTCATGGCGGCTCATTGTGAGGGAGCAGGCCTAAGAATTAATTAAAAATAGGATGAATGGAGCGCGAAGAAAGCAAAATTTCTTCGTTTCTTTTTGATGTAGAAAGGGGTCCATATAATAATAGATATTTTAATGAAGCAGCAAAATCGAAACATTAAAATAAATAAAAACAGAATGTAATTCCGTTAAGAATAACAATCTATAATAAACAATGTTATAGCAGGTTTCTCTATACAAAGGCCATACATCTATTGTTGTATTGTGTTAAGACAAGGCTTCTTTTCTTTAAAAAGGGACGGTTTTTGTGTTTTATATTGAGCGCGCTCTAACGGCTTGAAAAAAATGTACGAAATCGCAACGACCCGTGCTAAACCTAGAGTCGGAAAGACTTTTGGCAAGCTCACGATTCGAGGCATGTTATGGCGACGGTAAAAAAGAACACGGCAAAACCGCAAAAAACGGCCACGGCTAAAGCCGCTCCTAGGCCGCCTGCAAAAACAGGTGCGGGATCGAAAAAGAGCGCTGTGCCTGCCCAAAAGAAAAGTGTGGTTGCCCCCTCTTCTGCCAAGGGATCTTCTTCCCCCGTGATGCGGCCTGTGGCCAGTCCGGCAACAGCGCGGTTGCCCGCCACGATGCAGGCCGTTGTTGATAAAAACGAAATTGGTGAGGTGATCTACCGTTTTGCAAGGGGGCTTGATCGCATTGACGAAACGCAATTGCGCTCGGTTTTCCACCATGACGCGACTATTGATTTGGGCCCAGGGATGTTTCAAGGCACATCCAACGATTACATCCATTGGGTTGTTGGCGTGATGGGGCAGGTTCGCTCCTCCCATCATTTGATCGGCAACATTCTCCCGATGCTGGAGGGCGACGTGGCTTTGGTCGAGTCTTATGCTACCGCCCATTTCCGTATGGATAAGCCAACGGGGCGTGAGGATGTGTTTATGGGCAGTCGTTATCTGGATCGCTTTGAGCGCCGTCCTTCGGGCGCGGCAGGTGTCTGGAAGATTATGCATCGTAAGCAGGTGCTTGATTGGGTGCGTACCGAGGCGGTGGCAGATATTTTCTATCACCAAAACCCCGACGCGCTGTGGAGCTATCGCACTAAGACGGATCCTTCCTATCAAATGGCGCAGTTTCCGGGCAGTCAGTCGGGCAGCAAGCTCCCCGCGTTCCTTGGTCGCCGTTATGAGACCAAGAGCGTGAAGTTTTAAGAATCTCTGACAACCCATTAACTATAAAATATCGTTCTGAAAGTAATTGCGTCTTGCTATGTCTCCGCTGTGATTTTTCAGGTTTTTATGGAGAAGACAATGGACAAGAAAGAAAACATGACAGTCGATTATTCGTTAACCGTGCCTTTTATTAAGGTCATCGATGTTCTGACGGCTGGCCTTCAGTTTTTTGCAGGGAGAGCCATGGGCACGAAAGAGATGACGAAGACAGACTATGCTTTAACGGGCGCTACCATTTTGGCCATTGCGGCTTTAGCGACGAGCCATCAGTTTTACAATGCCTATGTTGAGTTAAAGCCTGTTGAGGCGGAATTTAAGGCCGCCCAGATGCAAATTAACGGTTATGTGAAGGAAACAGGGCAGGGGCAATGGAGCTGTTTAGAGAAGGGGCAGAAAGTCACCTATGATGGCCAAGTTGTTAAGAGAGATGAGCCCTTGCGCCAACTCATTGATAAAGGGATTAAAGAAGGCACTTGCCGCGCTAGTCTTACCGTGAAGCCGTCGTTGAGCACGCCCGCCCCGTTATAACCCGATGCTTTTCCTTGCCATCCTGTCGCCTGTCTGCCATAAGCTGCCCGCTAGGGGTTTCAGGGGATAGTCGTCTTGTTGGGTGATATCGACGTTTTTTTGCGCGGCCTTGGTCTTGGCGTGATGGTGGCGGCTCCTGTAGGGCCGGTTGGTCTTTTGTGTATCCGGCGCACGATTCAAAAAGGTCTTTTGGTGGGTTTTGCCTCTGGCTTTGGGGCCGCTTTTGCCGACGCGTTTTTCAGCGCGTTGGCGGCGTTTGGTGTCACAGCGATTACGGACATCCTACAGACCTATAACGACCCGATCCATGTGATTGGTGGGGCGTTTCTTGTTTTTGTGGCGTGGCATACTTGGCACGACAAGCCACGCGCTGCCGATACGAAAGAGGTTGAGAAAAAGTACCTGCAACGCGTTCATCTCAAATTGGGCGGTGCGCTTAAGGCGATGGCGACAAGTTTTATCATCACCCTAACAAATCCGGCGACGGTGTTTGGTGTGATGGCGGTGGTGGCGACGTTTGGTGGATTGAAACACCGCCTAGAGGCGGGGGTAATGATTGCGGGGATTTTTGCGGGATCGTCGCTGTGGTGGTTGATGTTGAGTGGCGGGGTGGCTTTGTTGCGCAACCGCTTTACTGAGCAGCGTGTGATGGTGCTGAATCGTGTGACGGCGGCGGCGTTGGGGCTGATCGCTTTCTGGGCGTTTTGGGCAGGCTTGAAGAACTTTTTATAATAAGAAAGATGAAAGAGAAAGACAATGAAACTTCGTAACATCGCCATTATTGCGCACGTTGACCATGGGAAAACGACGCTTGTGGACGCTCTTTTGCGTCAATCCGGCGTCTTTCGCGACAACCAACAGGTTGCCGAGTGCGCGATGGACAGCAACGACCTAGAGCGTGAGCGCGGCATCACCATTTTGGCGAAATGCACGTCGATCATGCACGGCGATATGCGTATCAACATCGTTGACACCCCCGGACACGCCGATTTTGGCGGCGAGGTGGAGCGCATTCTGTCGATGGTCGATGGCGTTGTTCTTTTGGTGGACGCGGCCGAAGGCCCCTTGCCGCAAACGAAGTTCGTGGTGTCGAAGGCTTTGGCGATTGGCCTGAAGCCGATGGTGATCATCAATAAGGTTGATCGTCCTGACGCACGCGTTAATGAAGTGCATGATGAGGTTTTCGACTTGTTCGCCGTTCTTGACGCGACGGATGAGCAATTGGATTTTCCGACGCTGTTCGCTTCGGGTCGTCAGGGTTGGGCTGTTGAAAAGTTAGAAGATGCCACGAAGGAAGATAAGGATCTCACGCCGCTTTTTGATCTGATTCTCAAGCATGTGCCGGCTCCGGTTGTTGATCCTGATGCGCCGTTTACGATGTTGGCCACGCTGCTTGAGGCCAATCCCTATCTGGGCCGTTTGCTGACGGGTCGCATTCAGTCGGGTCGCATTAAACCCAACATGGCGATCAAAGCGATGCGGCACGATGGCACGCTCGTTGAAACGGGCCGCATTACCAAGATTTTGGCTTTCCGTGGGCTGGAGCGCGTCGCGCTTGAAGAGGCCGAGGCGGGGGATATTGTTTCTATTGCTGGTTTGAGTAAGGCGACCGTGGCCGACACGTTGGCCGATGCTGTGGTGACCGAGGCGCTGCATGCACGGCCCATCGATCCGCCGACGATTGCGATGACCTTTTCGGTGAATGACTCGCCGCTGGCTGGAACCGAAGGCGATAAGGTGACAAGCCGCATGATCCGTGACCGTTTGATGCGTGAGATCGAGGGCAACGTCGCCATTCGCGTGAACGAAACGGATCAAAAGGACAGCTTTGAGGTTGCAGGCCGTGGCGAGTTGCAGCTGGGCATTCTTATCGAGACGATGCGCCGCGAGGGCTTTGAGCTGACAATCAGTCGCCCGCGCGTTTTGTATCAGGAAATCGATGGCCAAAAGATGGAGCCGATTGAGGAAGTGCAAATTGATGTTGACGATCAATTCTCGGGCAACGTCGTGAGCAAAATGTCCGAACGCAAGGCTGAGCTGACAGACATGCGCCCTTCGGGTGGCGGCAAGGTTCGCCTTACCTTCCTCGCTCCGGCACGCGGCCTTATTGGCTATCACGGCGAGTTTTTGTCGGACACACGCGGGACGGGCATGATGAACCGTCTGTTCCACAGCTATATGCCCTATAAGGGGCCCATTCAGTCGCGCCGCACGGGCGTGATGATCTCGAACGCCAAGGGCGATGCCGTGGCCTATGCGATGTGGAAGCTGCAAGATCGCGGCCCCATGATCATCGTACCGGGCGTCAAGGTCTATGAGGGCATGATCATCGGCGAGAACAGCAAGGACAATGATCTGGACGTGAACGTGCTGACCGGCAAACAGCTGACCAATATGCGCGCTTCTGGCAAGGATGAAGCCATCCGCCTGACCCCGCCCCTGCAACTCACCCTTGAAAAGGCTATTGCCTATATCAACGATGATGAGTTGGTGGAGGTTACGCCCAAGACCATTCGTCTGCGCAAGCGCTACCTTGACCCCAATATGCGTAAGCGTATGGCCAAGAAGTCGGACGACTAAACATACTGAAAACAGTTCAAGCGTTGGCTAACGGCAAAAAAACAAACGGGATCCCCGCTTTCCCCCTACGCTGCTTCGCAGCTTCGGCGCGACAGGTCGCGGGGATGACGATAGAGGGTTAAAACTAAACACACATCCTGTCATTCCCGCGAAAGCGGGAATCCCGTTTTCTTTTGATTTTCTTGTCCTATTCTTCCAACTCTTGAAGTGTGGCATAGGTAAGAAAAAGGACTGACAGAGCCTCTTGCCCTGCCTGCGTGCGGGCTGCTATGCTGGCTCTTGTGGATCGCGTTCGTATGATTCATAATCATTTTGGCGGCAGGGCTCTGTCCTTTCGCTATCCTCTGGTTGTCAACCGTTCCTCATCATCCTGTTCCTTGTAAGGGGGCTTTTTACCTATGACCTTCGCCGACAAACACCCCACGGAAGTTCTCGCCAATCTGGTTCCCATGGTCATTGAGCAAACCTCGCGCGGGGAGCGTTCATTCGATATTTATTCCCGCTTGCTGAAGGAGCGCATCATTTTTCTGATGGGGCAGGTGGATGACCATATCTCTAGCCTTGTGTGCGCCCAATTGCTGTTTTTGGAGTCCGAGAACCCGAACAAGGAAATCTCAATCTATATCAATTCGCCGGGCGGCGTGGTGTCATCGGGCTTGGCCATGTATGACACGATGCAATATGTCAAATGCCCTGTCTCGACGGTGTGTATGGGGCAGGCATGCTCCATGGGCTCGCTTTTGCTTTGCGCGGGCGAAAAGGGCAAGCGTTTCTCGCTGCCCAACAGCCGCATCATGATCCATCAACCGTCAGGCGGCGCACAGGGCCAAGCGACGGATATTGAGATTCAGGCGCGTGAGATCCTTAAGCTGCGTGTTCGCCTGAACGAGATTTATGTTAAGCACACGGGGCAGACGCTTGACGCCATTTCGGCGGCTGTGGAGCGTGATAACTTTATGTCGGCGGATGAAGCCAAGGCCTTTGGGTTGATCGATGAAGTCGTGAACAAGCGCCCTGAAGCGCCAGAAGGTGAAAAAAAGGCAGCCTGAGGGGTTCTTAATAATCAGGTAACCAACGACCGTTAGGGTGGCTTGAGTTACCGTTTGAGGGAGTAAGTCGTTATGACGACAAAGAGCAGCGACACGAAAAGTACTTTGTACTGTTCATTCTGTGGCAAAAGCCAACACGAGGTTCGCAAGTTGATTGCGGGGCCGACGGTGTTCATTTGCGACGAATGCGTTGAGCTTTGCACGGACATCATTCGCGAAGAAAGCAAAACGACGTTGGTGAAGTCGCGCGATGGCGTGCCTGTTCCCAAGGATATCAAGGCCGTTTTGGATGATTATGTGATCGGGCAAGACCACGCCAAGCGCGTGCTCTCGGTTGCCGTTCACAACCATTATAAGCGCCTTGCGGCGGGGGCGCGCAGCGGCGAGGTTGAGCTGGCCAAGTCCAACATCCTGCTTCTTGGGCCCACGGGCTGCGGCAAGACGTTGCTTGCGCAAACGCTGGCGCGGATTATCGATGTGCCCTTTACGATGGCGGACGCCACGACGCTGACCGAAGCCGGTTATGTCGGTGAGGACGTTGAGAACATCATTCTGAAATTGCTGCAAGCTTCCGACTACAATGTCGAACGCGCACAGCGCGGCATTGTCTATATCGATGAGATCGATAAGATTAGCCGCAAGTCCGATAACCCTTCGATCACCCGCGATGTGTCGGGCGAAGGCGTGCAGCAGGCCTTGCTGAAAATCATGGAAGGCACAGTAGCTGCCGTTCCGCCGCAGGGTGGGCGCAAGCATCCGCAGCAAGAGTTCTTGCAGGTTGATACGACCAACATCTTGTTTATCTGCGGCGGCGCTTTTGCGGGGCTGGACAAGATTATCTCGGCGCGTGGGCGCGGCTCCTCCATCGGGTTTGGCGCGGATGTGCGCGGGCCGGATGAACGGCGTCAGGGCGACATTTTGCGTGAGGTTGAGCCGGACGATCTGCTTAAATTCGGCCTGATCCCAGAGTTTATCGGGCGTTTGCCCGTTTTGGCGACGCTGTCGGATTTGGATGAATCGGCCTTGGTCGATATCTTGACGACGCCGAAGAACGCTATCGTCAAACAGTTCCAGCGGTTGTTTGAGATGGAGAATATCTCTTTGGATGTGACGGAAGACGGCCTAAGCGCTATCGCGCAGAAGGCCATCATCCGTAAGACGGGCGCGCGCGGCCTCCGCTCGATCATGGAAGGCGTTTTGCTGGAATCCATGTTCGATCTTCCCGGATCGGAAGGCATCGAAAAGGTTGTGGTCAACCGCGATGTCGTTGAGGGTAAAGCCAAGCCCATCGTCGTTCACGCCGAGCCTAAGGCAGCCGAAGCCAGCGCTTAATCAAAGAAAACAAAGGTACAAGCCACATGAAAAACAAACTTTCATTATTGGCTGTGGTCTTGGCGGCTCTTGCGCTGGTTGTTTCCCTTGGGCAGCCCAAAACGGTAGGGACAATAACAGCCAAAAAAGAAACAGCCTTTGAGCGCGTCATGCGTACGCGCACACTGCGTTGCGCTTATTCGGTGTGGCCCCCCTATCTTATGATCGACCCGAACACAAAGCAGATTAGCGGCTTTGATCATGATATTATGGAAGCCATTGGCAAAGCGGCCAATCTTAAAATTGAATGGAAAGATGAAGTTGGATTTGGAAACTTTCCTGAACAGCTAAGCAGTGGCAAAGACGATGCGTTTTGTGTCACGGTTTGGGTTAGCGCCATGCGCGCCCAGCGGGTTGAATTAACAACATCCCCAGATTATGCCTCGCTTTATGCTTATGTGCGTGAGGGTGATACGCGTTTCGATAACACCCTTAATTCTCTAAATAATGAGAGTGCCACGATTGCCCTTGTGGATGGCAGCACGCAAAAGGCCGTTGCGGATGGCTCTTTCCCTAAGGCCAAGCAATATGCCTTGCCCGGCGATTCAGATGGATCTCAAGTTCTCATGGCGTTGGCGTCCGGCAAAGGTGATGTTATTTTTGCTGATGAGTTTATTGTGCATGAATACAACAGCCACAATGCCGATAAGCCACTGAGGCGGGTTGCCGGAGCGGCGGCTGTTCGTGTTTTCGGCAATGCCTTTAGCGTAGCTAAAGGCGAATGGGAGCTGCGCGACCTTTTAAATGCTGCCCTGACAGAGCTGCAAGGAGCCGGAATCATCGATCGTATTCTCAGTAAATATGAGGTTACGTCCGGTGCCATTCTTCGCGCTGCGCCCTCTTACGCAAAATAGTGTTTGCCTCTAGGTGTCGTTCACGCCGAGCCTAAGGCGGCCGAAGCCAGCGCTTAAGCTTCTTTAAGAGAGCCTTGTTGCGACAGGGTCCTTAAGGGCTTGGTTAATGAGGTGTGCTCAAAATTATTCCTTTTTGAGCCTTGGCCGCTCCTTGAAAGTCAGGCCGCGAGACACCAAATCAACGGCAGGTTATTCTGCCTTCTTTTTCCTATTTTTTTAGGGGCGATTCAGGCATGATCACAAAGTGATTTGGGGTGATTTGCGCCCTTTGAAAGGATGATGTCCATGGTTGTTTCTTCTCCTGCAGGGGCCCTTTACCCCGTCCTGCCACTCCGCGATATCGTTGTGTTTCCCCACATGATCGTCCCGCTGTTCGTGGGCCGTGAGAAATCCGTGCGGGCGCTCGAAGACGTGATGCAAGAAGACAAGCATATCCTGCTGCTGACCCAAAAGGACGCCTCGCAGGACGATCCCACGCAGAACGATTTGTATCTGCAAGGCACAATTGGCACGGTTTTACAGCTGTTGAAGCTGCCTGATGGCACGGTCAAAGTGCTGGTGGAGGGCGGGCAGCGCGCGCGCGTCGTGCGCTTTACGGAAACCCCCGATTTCTTTCAGGCCTTTGCCGAACCCATTGAGGAATACACGGGCGATAAGCCTGAGCTGGACGCGCTCTCGCGCGGCGTTGTCTCGCAGTTTGAGCAATACATCAAGCTGAACAAGAAAATCCCGCCAGAGGTCATGGTTACGCTGGGGCAGATTGATGATCCCGCGCGTCTTGCGGATACCATCGCTTCGCATTTGGCGCTGAAAATTGCCGAGAAACAGGCTCTCTTAGAGATCACGTCCGTTAATGATCGCTTGGAAAAAATCTTTGGCCATATGGAAGGTGAGATTGGCGTTTTGCAGGTTGAAAAGCGCATCCGCACCCGCGTCAAAAAGCAGATGGAGAAGACGCAGCGCGAGTACTATTTGAATGAGCAGATGAAGGCCATTCAAAAGGAACTGGGCGAGGGCGAAGACGGCAAGGACGAATGCTCTGAGCTGGAAGCCAAGATCAAAGAAACCAAGATGACCAAGGAGGCCAGCGAAAAGGCTTTGAGCGAGCTGAAAAAGCTGCGCTCGATGTCGCCGATGTCGGCGGAAGCCACGGTGGTGCGTAACTACCTTGACTGGATGCTGGGCATTCCTTGGCAAAAGCGCACCAAGACGCGCCGCAACATCAAAGAAGCGCAAAAGATTTTGGACGTTGATCACTTTGGCCTTGAAAAGGTCAAGGAGCGCATCCTTGAGTATCTGGCGGTGCAGCAGCGCCAAGGCAAGCTGAAAGGCCCCATCCTGTGCCTCGTTGGCCCTCCGGGTGTTGGTAAAACCTCGCTGGGCAAGTCCATCGCGCGCGCGACGGGACGCACTTTTGTGCGCATGTCGCTGGGCGGCGTGCGTGATGAGTCCGAAATCCGAGGCCATCGCCGCACCTATATCGGCTCGATGCCCGGCAAGATCGTGCAGGGTATGAAGAAGGCCAAGGCCTCGAACCCGCTTTTCCTTTTGGATGAGGTGGACAAGCTTGGCTCTGACTGGCGCGGCGATCCATCCTCGGCTTTGCTAGAGGTGTTGGATCCCGAACAGAACAACACTTTCAACGATCACTATCTAGAGGTCGATTACGATTTGTCGGACGTGCTTTTTGTTTGCACCGCCAACTCGCTGAAAATGCCTCAGCCGCTCCTTGATCGCATGGAGATCATCCGCCTGTCGGGCTATACCGAGGACGAGAAAATCGAAATCGCGCAGCGCCATTTGCTGGCGAAGGTGATGAAGGAACATGGCTTGAAAAAGACCGAGTTCTCTATCTCTGAAGACGCGCTTCGCGATATCGTGCGTTACTACACCCGTGAGGCAGGCGTGCGTAGCCTTGAGCGTGAAATGGCGACCTTGGCGCGTAAGGCGATCAAAGAAATCCTTGTCAAGACGACCAAGACGATTCACATCACGCGCCGCAATATCGAAAAGTATTTGGGCGTCAAAAGGTTCCGTTTCGGCGAGGTTGAGGCCGATGATTTGGTCGGCGTGACCACGGGTCTTGCGTGGACGGAAGTGGGCGGCGAGCTTCTCTCAATTGAAGCGGTGGCGCTTCCGGGGAAGGGCAAGATCACGATCACGGGCAAGTTGGGCGACGTGATGCGCGAATCCGTGCAGGCGGCGGAAAGCTATGTCAAGGCGCGCGCGGCGCAGTTCGGTATCGCACAAAGCATTCTGGAAAAGCGCGACATCCATGTCCACGTTCCCGAAGGCGCGACGCCTAAGGACGGCCCCAGCGCGGGCGTGGCGATGGTGACGTCCATTGTCTCGGTCCTCACGGGTATTCCTATCCATAAGGACGTGGCGATGACGGGCGAGATCACGCTGCGCGGGCGCGTGCTCCCCATCGGCGGGCTTAAGGAAAAACTGCTGGCGGCGCTTCGCGGCGGCCTGACCACCGTTTGCATCCCCAAGGAGAACGAGCGTGATCTGGCCGAGATCCCCGACAACGTCAAGAAGGGGCTTAAGATCATCTTTATCGCGACGGTGGATGAGGTTTTGAAGGTTGCCCTTATGCGGCCTCTTGTTCCCGTGGTGTGGGAAGACGACAGCGTCCTTGCCGACAAAGCGCTTGCCACCACGAAAGAAAAACCTGCGGAAGGCAAAGGCCTGCGTCATTGAAGCTTGTCCACGAACGTCTTTTTTGTGTGAAGAACGGCGTGGATTAATTTGATTTTCCTGTGTTTTTTCTCATCGCACGGCGATTGCGCGTGAGGGGAAGGGGGCGCATGGCCATAAAAAAGGGCAGAAAAGCTTGCTTTTTTAACCTTTCCAAGGATTGACACATAAAACCAACAGCGCCTAGAGTCTTCCCTATAAAAGGCGTCGCTGCAGGATTTGAAGGCTTAGGCTAAAAATCTTGGTGCAAGGGCCGCACTCTAACGAAGGGGAGAACACCGCCGTGAACAAGAACGAATTTATCGCCGCTGTCGCTGACAGTAAGGCGCTGGCCAAGCTGGATCTGTCCAAGACCGCCGTGGCCACCATCATCGATGCTGTACTTGACACGATTGAGGGTTCCTTGAAGAAGGGCGACGAAGTTCGCCTCGTCGGGTTTGGTAATTTCTATGTTGCCAAACGTGCCGCTTCCAAGGGCCGCAACCCACGCACGGGTGAGCCTATTGCGATCAAGGCGTCCAAGTTGCCCAAGTTTCGCGCGGGCAAGCAGTTGAAGGACACTGTTAACGGCGTCAAGAAATAAGCCTGTTTAAAACGGTAGGAAAAAGCGTTCCACGGATCCCCTTTGCGAAAGCAGGCGGGATCCGTGGCCGTTTTGGCGGTTGGTTAGGGGGATAAGGCTTAAGACAAGTTTTTGGATTCAAAGTCCAAAACGAACGAAATAAAGCTGTATTTCTTCTCAAAGTTTGCTAACAAGGACGCGGGTAGGGGCAGTTAGCTCAGCGGTAGAGCATCTCGTTTACACCGAGAGGGTCGGGGGTTCGAAACCCTCACTGCCTACCAAAACAAAAGGGAAGCCAATTGGCTTCCCTTTTGTTTTGGTAGGCAGTGAGGATTGCCGAAGCCCATAAGGGGGTTCGATGACGAGCCATTCAAAAAGCGCCCGCGAACGCGTACGCGGGCGCACAAAATATAAAAGCATGGCGAAGACACCGCGCCGCCGCAAAGCGGCAAGCGAAACCCTCACTGCCTACCAATAAAAAACCGACCCTTTGGGTCGGTTTTTTATTGGTTAGATTTGGGTGTTTTGAACCCCCGAGGAAGGGGGCGACAACAAGCTGTTCATTGACGATGCGCGGACGTGTACGCGCATCGGACAAAGAAAAAGAACAGCGCAGTTGCCACGAGCCGCGCTCCGCGCGGCGAAGTAAAACCCTCACTGCCATTATGCAAACTATCGTAAGCCAAACAAAGGCTTTGAAAAACTGAGTGTGGAAGATGCTGCTTGGCGTCCAGGGGCACACATTCGCAACCCTAGAGAATTTTTCTTCGGTTGTATGGCGTGTGGAGCAAAACCACCATCGGCTCGGATTTCATTGCACAGAACGTCGCAACTTTTTGTCGTTACAAGTCGAATGCGTTCGGGTGATATCTCGGTAAAACACAAGACCTCCGGTATATGATGGGAAAGCTTTTGTTTAATGTAGGAGGATAAGTGAACTGAGCTATTCCAGTAGTCCCTTTTTGTCTTCATCAGCGTTGCTTCATCGGTTTCATTTTTCCCCCGATACTCTGCCCTTATATTTGGCGAATAATCGGCAACGCGGACATCATCGCTAGAAGAAAGGGTTATCTCAAGCAGTGAGATTGTTTCCCCAATATCTCGTAAGACTGTTTCAAGTAGCGGTTCGTCATAATGAAAAGTATTCTCACACCAGCTGTGATCCATGGGGTCTAAAAGACCAAAAACTGCCCCTTCGGTTGCCTCTGGCAAACCCATAGCATACCCCAATGAAAGTGAAATGACGCGCTTCTTAGGCACAAGACCTGCCTTGGCATTATCTCTGTTTCCAAAAATCTGGGTTAACCGCTCTGCATTTGTATAATGATAAAATTTCATGCATTAATATTATCAGAACAGTTTGAAAGTAATTACTAAAATCGATCAGGAAGCTAAGTCGTACCCCAGAATTTTGGTTCGTATCTATATAGTTAGCAAGCCTTGCTTCTACCCAATAGCATTGATTCTATTAAACCATCTTTCCTTTTATACCGAGAGGGTCGGGGGGCGACAACAATCTCTGCAAAAAAAAGGGCATAGCACCGCACTGCCTACCAAACAAGAACGGCCTAGCTGCCCCCCCCGCCCATTAGACATCTTGCATAACCTTTAAAAATCATGTCATGCCCGCGAAGGCGGGCATCCAGAGGTTTCAATACCCAAGTTTATCGCCCAGTCCTCTGGATCCCCGCCTGCGCGGGGATGACAGAGAATGGGTTATGCAAGAGGTCTATTGATATTCCCGCGCTACGCGGGGGCCAAGGCTGGTCATGATTTCATAGGCGATGGTGTGGGCTTCGGCGGCTATGGCATCGATGGTGCGGTGAGGGCCAATGAGGGTTGCCTCGGCGCCGATAGGGGTTGCCGCTTCGGGAACAGCCGTCACATCAATCGTAATCAAATCCATCGAGATGCGCCCGACGATGGGTGCAAGGTGCTGCCCGATCATCACGCTCCCTTTGTTGCTCAGCGCGCGGTGATACCCGTCGGCATAGCCCATCGCCAGCGTGGCAATCCGTCCTTGACGCGGCACAGTATAGGACGCGCCATAGCCCACGGTCATAACCGCGTCCACGGGGCGAACCTGCACGATGGGGGCGCGAAGCTCCAGCACAGGGCGCATGGGGTTAGGAAGGTGCGGGGTCGGGTTGCCGCCATACAGCGCAAGACCCGGACGGACAAGGTCGAACAGATAATCTGTGCCCCAAAAAATTCCCGATGAATTACACAGGCTAACGGGCGCGGGTGGTAAACGCCGCAGGATGGCTTTCATCTTTTCCAACTGCTGCGGCGTCATGGGGCTGGTCACATCGTCGGCACAGGCGAAATGGCTGACCCAAGCTTTGATGGCGAGGCTCTCTAGCAATTCCGGATGGTCGGCCAAATGGTCTTGCTCTTGCGGCGAGAGGCCAAGGCGGTTCATGCCCGTATCAAGATGGATCATCGCCTCAAGCCGCATTTCCTTTTTCCGCGCCAAGGCCGTCCATGCCTTCAGCGCGGGAAGCGAATTGATCATGGGCGTAATCTGTGCGGCGAGGGCTTCTTCCTCATGGACGGGATCGATGCCGTGAAGGGCGATGATGGTGGCGTCTTGGATGGCTTCGCGCAAGGTCAAGGCTTCTTCCACGCTTGCGGTGAAGAACGTCTGGCATCCCGCTTGGCGTAGCGCACGCGCGATGGGGATCATGCCAAGGCCATAGGCATTCGCCTTCACTGCCGCGCCGACAGAGGCGGGAGCGGCTCGGCGCTGCAAAAAGCGGTAGTTTTCGAGCAAGGCATCAAGATTGATAAGGGCGCGAGGAGTCATGGCCGCCAGCATAAAGGGAAAGAATCTTCCTTGGCAAGGGGCGCATGGAAGCGGGCAACAAAAAAGGCCGCACCCCCGAAAGGATGCGGCCTCTTTTTGTTAGGCCTTAGCTATAAAGCCAAGGGCGCTAAACCTTACTGCGCAATCACAGAAACAGCGCGGCGGTTTTGAGCCCAAGCGGCTTCGTTGCTGCCCAGAACGGCAGGACGTTCCTTGCCATAGCTAACCGTCTTGACGCGGCTGGCGTCGATGCCAGAAGCAACAAGGTAGTTCTTGGCGGCTGTCGCGCGACGTTCACCCAAAGCAAGGTTGTATTCGCGTGTGCCACGTTCGTCGGCATGGCCTTCCATCGTGATCGAAACCGCAGGATACTTCTTCATCCAAGCGGATTGACGATCCAATGTGGCGCTAGCCTCAGAGGTCAGATCGGACTTGTCAAAGCCGAAGAAAACGCGGTCGCCAACGTTGACAACCAAATCTTCTTGCGTGCCGGGACGTGCAACGCCCATCTTGCCACCAGCGCCGTTGCCGTTGGCATCAGCAGAACCGTCGTCAACACCCGTCGTATCGCAAGCCGAAACCATAACGAGTGCCGCCATTAGACACAGAAACTTTTTAAACATGGTCTTCTCCCTTTGTGAACCTCTGGCGGAGTGGGGCAAAAAAGTCCGACTTTTCTGCCTTGGCCGAGATGATTGTGATTGTTGTTGAAGATTGCTTGCGGGAACCCGCTTACAACCCATGACCTTGCCCCCTTCTTGTCAGAAGAACTTTCTGATGAAAGAAAAGCAACAAAACCGAGACCAAGTTAACTCTTGGGGTCGCGGGAATCAAGGGGCGTGTTTCTTGATTAGGAAATAAAGAATAAACCGCTAAGAGTGAGTGGCCAAATCGCCACAGAAAGTGGCAGAAATGCCTGAATTGTGGCACAAGGCTGTGTGCTCTGCCACAATTGTGCCTTAAAAGAAAAAGCCGCCCCTCTTTTAAGGGACGGCTTTTTCTTTTTACAAAAGATGATTCCTTACGGAATCAGCGGTGACCAAGCGGGGTCAGAGGCATCCATCGGCGTGGGAACCTCGCGCTCATTATAGCCCGTCAGATCAATGCTATAGAGCTTGGCGCTCTTGCCGCGTCCCCCCGGCCCTGTTGGCAGATCCTTGAAGTACATCAAGACGCGGCCGTTGGGGGCCCATGTGGGGCCTTCGACGTGATAGGCCTCGGTCAGCAAGCGCTCGCCCGTTCCATCGGGGCGCATGACGCCGATATAGAAGCGGCCTCCATGCTGCTTGGTGAAGGCGATCAAATCACCGCGAGGCGACCAGACCGGCGTGGCATAACGGCCCTCGCCAAAGCTGATGCGCTTCACGTCGCTGCCGTTTGCCGACATCGTGTAGATTTGCTGGCTGCCGCCGCGATCCGATTCAAAGGTAATGCGGTTGCCATCGGGGGCATAGCTTGGCCCCGTATTGATGGACGGGTGGCTTGTCAGCTGCGTGGTTTTGCGCGAGCGCAAATCCATCGTGTAGATGTCCGAGTTGCCCCCCTTCGACAGCGAGAAGATCACCTTATTGCCACCGGGCGCAAAGCGCGGGGCAAAGGTCATGTTCTCGAAATCGCCCAAGACTTCCTGCCGTCCGCTATCGATATTGAACAGGTACACGCGGGGGCGGTTGTTATAGTACGCCATATAGGTGATTTCTTGAAGCGTAGGTGAGAAGCGCGGCGTCAGGACAAGGGCGCGACCATCGCTGAGAAGGCGGTGGTTTTCGCCATCCTGATCCATGATGGCCAGACGCTTAACGCGGGCTGTGCCGGGGCCGCTTTCCGCAATATAAACGATGCGCGTGTCAAAGTAACCGTCTTCGCCCGTGATACGTTTATAGATCGCATCCGCGACAATGTGCGCGACGCGCCGCCAGTTGTTGGGAATGGTGAAATAGGCAAGACCCGTCATTTGTTGTTCGCCGAAAACGTCCCACAGACGGAACTCGACTTTCAAACGGCCATCGGCTTGCGCCTCAATGCGTCCGACGACAAGAGATTGAGCGTTCAAAACGCGCCAATCGGCAAAGCGTGGCGCAACCAAAAGGGAATCGCGATCCTGAATAAAGGATTTGGGATCAACGGCAGAGAAAAGGCCAGAGCGTACCAAATCCGCCGACACCACCTTGGCAATATCGCGGCCAAACTGGGCTTCGTTGCCGCCCGCGCCGTAAAAGGCGGGGATGGCGATGGGGATGGGCTCCACCACGCCGCGCGTGATGTCGATGCGAACCTCGGCCTTGGCGGGCGCGGCCGCCAGAAGCGGTAGGAGGAAAGCGAAAAGAGCAAGAACGCGGTTGGTTTTGTTCATGGTCATAACATGTCCCTTGGGTCAAAATTAAAGCGGATGGTTTTCCATTGCTCGTATTGATCGGGCGGTAGGTCGAGTGGCGTGCATTTCGGATGATGAAGCGCGCGCATGGCGGCCTCGGCAGCGGCGCGGAAGTGTGAATCAGTTGCCATGCGCACCTTGTCCACCACTTCAGCTGTGCGGACTGTACGATCCTCGTTCACTTCAATCAAGACCTCAACGATCAATTCTTGCGCGTTACGCGCGCCGATGGGCATGTTCCAGCACCCGCTGATTTGGCGGCGCAAAGAATCCTCTTGGCTGATCGTCAGGCGGTCGGACAACGCGGGGCCTTGGTTGCTGGCCGCGCCTGTCTGGGCCGCACCATCGTTTTTCTTGACGTCGGGGCGGGCATCCTCAGTCTTGGGGGCCGCAGGTTTTAATTTAGCGACGTTTTTCAAGACGCTAGCCAAAGGATCCACCTGCGGCTGTTGCTTGGCAACTTCCTTGGGCGGCGTTGGCGGCGTGGGCTTGGTGGAAGGCTTGGGAAGGGCGGCATCATCAGGCGCAGGCACATCCTTGGCGGCTGGCTTGGGCGGCTCCACAGGCTTGGGCGGCTCTGGCTCCTTGACTTCGGGCGCAGGCGCGGGTTTGGGGGGCGCGGTTTTCGCGGCCTCTTGCTCTTCAGTGTCCTTGATACGGGTGTTGGTAATCGCGCCAATCTCGACGATATCGACGGGAACAGGCCGCCACGGCGGCGCGGGTGGCGGCTTGAAAAAGCTGGGGATGCCAAAATACAAAACAAGCATCGCCCCGACATGCAAGGATGTCGAGATAATGATTGGTGTTTGTAGATTTTCTTGGCGGGTCATCAGGGGACAGAGTTCAGAGTTCAGAGTTCAGGGAAGGAGAGAGCTTCTTTTCTAGACCAGCGAGCAATCCGTTAATCATTTTTTCGATTTCAGAGAGTTCACTTATCAAACAAGATATATCGTGTTCCGGCGCATAACCCAATTGTTCTGCAATCATAATTTGTGTCTCAAGTTCAGCCGCCGAACCATACGAGATATTTGTAAACCGGATAAACTCTCGCGTTGTTCTTTTTGCGTGGCCTTCGGCCAAATTGGAAGGTATGGATATGGCCGCGCGACGCATCTGGCTTGTCAAACAATACAATTCTTCTTTAGGAAATGTTTTCGTCAGACGATAGACCTTGACGACAAAGTCCATTGATCTTTTCCAGACAGCTAGATTTTTGTGCCCCATCCCAAGCGTGCGACATGGCTGATTCCCTGAGCTCTGAACTCTGATCTCTGAACTCTGATCTCTCATTTCTTCTTCCCCCTCGTCGGCTCTGGCGTGGGCAGCTCAGCGACAAGGGCAACCTTGGAAAAACCAGCGGCGTTGATGGTTCCCATGACTTCCATGATGCGGCCATAGGCGACGCCCCTATCGCCGCGCACAAAGATGCGGGCATCGGGATTGGACCCTGTAATGGCTTTCAGCTTGGCGACCAGATCGTCCAGCTCAGACTTGGATTCCTGCAGGTACACGTTGCCTTTCGAGTCGATAGAGATAACCAAAGGCTCCTTATCCTGCCGCACCGATTGCGCTTGCGCCTTGGGCAAATCCACGGGAACGGCGACGGTCAGCAAGGGCGCTGTCACCATAAACACGATCAGCAAAACCAGCATCACGTCCACAAGCGGCGTGACGTTGATATCCGCCATGGGGCGATAGCCGCCGCGCCGTCCGCGCCGGTGGCCGCCTCCGCCAGATTGCATGGTTCCGCCCGCCATTAGTTTTCTTCCATGTTGCGCGACAGGGTCGCCATAAAGTCGTTGGCGAAGTTTTCAAGCCGTGCGCCATAGCGACCAATCTCGGTTGAGAACTTGTTATAGGCTGCCGTGGCGGGGATGGCGGCGACAAGGCCGATGGCCGTGGCCAAAAGGGCTTCGGCAATACCGGGAGCGACAACGGCGAGGCTGGTGTTTTGTGCCGCCGCGATGCCGATAAAGCTTCGCATTATGCCCCAAACCGTGCCGAAAAGACCGATAAACGGCGCGACCGAGCTAACGGACGCCAAAAAGGTCATCCATGTTTCGATGAGCGCCATCTCGCGCCCGATGGTGACTTGCAGCACGCGGTCGATGCGGTTTTGAATGCTGGTGCGGCCTTGCGGCGTGGCGAGGAGGCCCTTATCGTTCGCGCTGCGCCATTCCTTCATGCCCGCGACGAAAACGGCCTGCATAGGATCGGCGGGGCGCTTGATTTTCTCGTACAGCATATCAAGGGAGCCAGCCGACCAGAAACGCTCTTCAAAAAACTCGGCGCGGTTTTTAAGACGCGATATTTTTGAGATTTTGTCAAAGATCAAAGCCCAAGTGAAAACGGAAATGCACAAAAGGCCAAGCATCACGGCTTTGCCGACCAGATCCGAATGGCCAAAGAGGCCAAACAGCGACATATCAAGCGGCGCGACCGATCCGGCCAGTTTAACGGTATCAACAATAGGTTGTGGGTCCATCGGGTTTTAGCTCCTTGTCGTATTACTAGAAATTCGTCATCCCCGCGAAAGCGGGGATCCAGAGGACTGGGGAATTAACTTAGGTGTTAAACCCACTGGATTCCCGCCCCCTTTTTTTCGCCCGCCGCACAGGCGGCGGGACGAGGGCGCGGGAATGACACTGTGCAAATTGATTCAAATCACCCCATAAACCCCTCAAGCTTTTGCCGCCAATCGGGGGGCAAGCGCAAGACCTTTCCGTCATGTGTAACGGTAACTAGTGTCACTTTTATGGCAACGAGGGTTTCTTCGCCACGCTTTATATTTTGGGTCATGGTCAGGCTCGCGCCGCCCAAACGATCCAAAGAAGTCGTTACGGTTAGCCAATCATCAAGCCGAGCAGGGGCTTTGTAGTCCGCCTCAAGGTGTCGCACGACGAAAAGAGGATCATCCGCCGTCCACAAAGCGCCTTCCCGCCCCGTGACGACCCGCAAAAACTCCGTCCGCGCCCGCTCGGCAAAGGCCAGATAGCGGGCATAGTACACGACCCCGCCCGCATCGGTGTCCTCATAATAGACGCGCAGGGGGAGTTCAAATACGAGATTTGGGAGGGGGAGTTTTTTCATATGGTTAGTGTTGGCTTAATTTATAGGCGGGGGCAACGTGTAACAACGAATCTGCTCCATCTTTATACCGATATAGAATATTTTCAATCTGGCCGCTGTCGAGCAGTTCTTGTGTGGCCGTATTCAGCATTCTGCGCAGTTTATCCTGCCCTTGAGCAAGAGCAATAGTGTTGCCAAACACGCGAAGGGGGGCTTGCGCAAGCACACGGCGAATCTTTCTGGGATTGTGATCCATGAACATCTTGGCCGTTGCGCGGTCGGTAATGAAAACATCCGCCTTTTTCGTTATCAGCGACATGAAGGCATCTGATGGAGCGGTCATTTGTGAAAGCTGAAGCATTTTTGCTTTTGGAAAGTCATTTGTCGCGACCATACCACCAACTTCGCCATCAATCGCAATGATGGTAACTGATGGATCGTTAATTGTCTTAATGTCGTTGTCGAACCGTTTGTCCTCCGCACGAACGTATATATCTTGGGCTATAAAATATATTGGGTTTGTAAAATCAACCTGTCGAGCCCGTGAAGCATTAGGCCAGACCGAAACGCATTCGGCATCGATCCGTCCTGTTTCCAAAGCGACCGGAAAATCTCCCGTTCCCGTTTCTTCCGCCCACTCAATTTTGATGTGAAGCGCTGTCCCAAGCGCAGCCATGTAATCATAGAACAATCCTGACATTATCCCCGTTGTCGGGTCTTTCGCGATAAAGGGTGGCCAAACAACGTAACCACACCGCAGCGTGTTGGTTCTTATCACTCTCTCATACGCGGATTCTTTTGGCGCGGCGGTTGTCGTGGTGGCGGGGCGCAGCGCAAAGTTTTGGATGCCCAGTGCGATCACAACGGCGAGAAGGATAGTCCCAAAAGTTGAATGGTGTTTCATCAAAGTTTCTTCCGTTTGTTTTGATGGGGGCGTGGGGTGCCTTCCTCGTAAAGGCGTAAGGGGCGCCTAGATTCTCGGTTTAGGGGAAATGATGCCTTTCCCATAGTCTTTGCCTGTTTCCGTTTTTAGTATCCTGTCGACAACGCCGTTGTCGATTAAATCATACAAGGACGCATTGATGACGTTCATTAAGGCCGTTTCGTGAATGCCCACGGCGATGACGCCCGAAAGGGTATTAAGAGGGCGCATAAGCTGCACTTGTCGAAGCGCCGTCGCCTTATTGTTTTCATTGTAGAGGGACAGGTTGCTGGGGCCGCTGATCGTAAGGTCAGCCTTCTTCATCGCGACATCAAGGAAAAGCTGATCCTCGCCGCCTACAGTGCCGCGATAAACAAGTGTGGCCTTGGGGAAAAAGCGCTTGGCGATGGCTTCCGAAAGGTCGCCCATGTTCACTTCGATCTTGATGTCGGGACGATTGATGCTGTCGGGATTATTGTCAAAGCGCGTATCGTTTTTGCGAACATAGGCTTCGATGGCTCCATAGGAGAAGGGGGTTGAGCCAAGAAGAACACGTCCGCGTGCCGGTGTCATGGCCATGCCTGTGCAAAAGGCGTCGGCTTTGCCTGTTTGAAGTGTCGGCGTGATGTCGCCAAAATCAATTTCCGGCCCCCATACGACATTAAGGCCTGTGGCCTTTTCAACCTCGGCCATAAGAGCGGGTGCAATTCCGCCCAGTTTGCCTGTGTTTGGGTCTTTGCTGATAAAGGGCGGGTAGAGGGCGTAGGCGCAACGCAGCGTGTTGGTGCGCATCACCCGATCATACGCGGATTCTTTGGACGCGCTTGCCGTGGTGGCGGGCCGCAGCGCAAAGTTCTGGATGCCCAGTGCGATCACAACGGAGATCAAGATAGTCCAGATTGCAGATTGGTTTTTCATCGAATTTCCTTTCGTTCATCTTGATAAGGCCGCGCGATGGCCTGATAGTGTTTTCCGGCGATCAGGCCGTTCTTTGTCAAAATCTGTTCAACAACGCCAAAATCCAATAAATCGCTGATGATTTTATCAAGGGTATTTGCCCAAACGATATCGTCAACTTTTGTGCCGAAAAGTGTGAGTCCAAGTGTAATAAGAGGCTTGTTGTCCCAGCTCACCTTTTTCAGGGAATTAGGGTTATAATCCAGAAACCGTGTTGCTGTTAGTTGCTCAGAAACGGTTGCATCATCTTTGCCGTTCTTTACATCCATAAGAACCTGTCCTGCTCCCAGTATCGCGGGCAGGCTGTTGTGATGGGCTTGGGGAAAAAGTGTCGTAGCGAAATACCGCGCCGCCGATCCATCCAAGGATAGTATAGACGTATCTGGTTTGTTCAGAATATCGCGCGAGGCGTTAAACCGGTTATCTTTCGGGCGAACATAAATGTCGAAACTGGCATACAAAACAGGCGCGGCAAAGTGTGCCAGAGGCCTTAAAAAAGGCCCCGGAATAAGGGGACCACAAACGGCATCGACTTTGTCGGAATTAGCAAGCGAACCGAAGTCGTCGAAAGACGCTTCCTGTTGCCACACGATTTCCGCGCCCAACGCCTCCCCCACCTTGTTGATAATATCGACAAACGCACCGCTCATAGCGCCCGTGTTGGGATTGCGTTCAATAAGCGACGGCCAAATCCAATAAGCGCACCGCATTTTCTTAGTGCGCATAACGTGATCAAGGGTGGATTCTTTGGACGCGGCGGTTGTTGAAGGGCTTGGTCGCAACAAAAGATTCTGCACGCCCAGTGCAATTACAACGGCAATAAGAATGGTCCAAATGGCAGAGTGGTTTTTCATGGCGGGCCTCTTCTATTCTTCTTCTTCAGTTTCACTAAACAAAAGATTGGTCTGGATTGTCTTCGGCACTGTCAGTCCCAGATGCTTGTACCCCGTTTCAGTCATCATGCGGCCACGCGGCGTGCGTTGAAGGAGTCCTTGCTGGATTAGGTAGGGCTCAATCACTTCCTCCAGCACGTCGCGCTGTTCGGACAGGGCGGCGGCGAGCGTTTCAACGCCCACGGGGCCGCCTGTGTAATGCTCGGCAATCATGCTCAAATAGCGGCGGTCCATCGCGTCAAAGCCGCGCCCGTCCACCTCAAGGCGCATAAGCGCTTGGTCGGCCAGCGCGGCATCGATGGCTGTGGCCTTTGCCACAGCGGCGAAATCGCGCACGCGCCGCAACAGGCGCCCCGCCACGCGCGGCGTGCCGCGTGAGCGCTTGGCAATCTCATTCGCGCCGTCTTGCGTGATGGCCAGCGCCAGCTTGGTGGCGGCGCGGTTGACGATGAGCGCTAATTCCTCGACGGAATAAAACTGCAGCCGCAAAGGAATGCCAAAGCGCTCACGCAAAGGCCGCGTGATCAAACCGCTGCGCGTCGTCGCGCCGATAAGGGTAAAGGGCGGAAGGTCAATCTTGATCGAACGGGCGGCAGGCCCCTCGCCGATCATCAGGTCAAGCTGGAAGTCCTCCATCGCAGGATACAGAATTTCCTCAACGGCGGGGGAGAGGCGGTGAATCTCGTCGATAAACAGAACGTCGTGGGGCTGCAGGTTTGTCAGCAGCGCGGCAAGGTCGCCTGCGCGGGCGATCACCGGCCCCGATGTGCCGCGAAAGCCAACGCCCAGCTCATGTGCGACGATTTGCGCCAGCGTCGTTTTGCCGAGGCCGGGCGGGCCAAAGAACAGGACGTGATCCATCGCCTGTCCGCGTCCTTTGGCGGCGTCGATAAACACGCGCAGATTGCCGCGCAACGTTTCCTGTCCGATAAAGTCGGTCAGCTTATCGGGGCGTAGCGCGACATCGTGTGCGGTGGCCTCATGCGGCACTTGTGTCGGCGTGATCAAGCGGTCAGGGGGAGGGGATGTCATGCGGTTCCTTGCCTGTTAGACAGTTCAGCCAGCGCGGTGCGGATCAGCGCGTCGATCCGTGCGTCCGCGCCCAGCTTTTCATAGGCGGCCGAGACGGCGGCAAAGGCTTCCATTCGGCGATAGCCAAGGTTGAGCAGCGCGGAAAGCGCATCGTCGGCCACGCCGCCTTGGGGTAGGGCGGCGACTTTCGATGCGCCCAGTGAGGCGGGCAGCGCCAGATGGGCGACCTTGTCTTTTAGCTCGGTTACAATGCGAAGACCTAGCTTTGGCCCCACGCCATCGGCGGCGGTCAGTGCCGTCTTGTCGCCGGAGGCAATCGCGCCGATCAACCGTTCGGGGGACAGGATGCCAAGGATGGCCAGCGCGACTTTCGCGCCGACGCCTTGCACGGTGGTGAGGAGGCGGAACCAACCCTGTTCATTCACCTCGGCAAAGCCGAAGAGATTGATGGCGTCCTCGCGCACCTGCGTCTCGATCCATAGCGCGGCGGTGTCGCCGACCTCGCCCGCTAGGCGCAACGTGTGCGCCGAGACGGATACCAAATAGCCAACGCCCTGCACGTCAAGGATCAGGTGCGTGCCGTCGATTCTTTCGATCCGTCCTGTCAGTTTACCGATCATGCGGGCGAGCCTTCCCCTAAATGCTGAATGCCAAATGCTGAATGCTTTTTATGATGCGCATGACAAATGGCGATGGCAAGGGCATCGGCAGCGTCAGGAACTAACTTCCCCGTTTGGGGCAAAAGAAGGTTGATCATCGCCTGAATCTGGCCTTTGTCCGCGTGGCCAAAGCCTGTGACCGTTTGTTTGATGGTGTTGGCGGAATACTCGGCGACGGCCAGCCCGGCCAAAGCCGCCGTCAGCATGGCCGCGCCCCGCGCCTGCCCCAGTTTAAGGGCCGAGGCCGCGTTTTTGTTGACAAAGGTTTCCTCAATCGCGGCCTCATCGGGCGTATGGGCGGCGATGATTTGATTAAGCCCTTCCGCCAGAACCTTAAGCCGCTCGGCCATCGGCAAGGTCGGGTCGGGATTAATCCGCCCCGCCGCCAGAAAGGACAGGCGGTTATCCTCTTGCCGGATCACGCCCCATCCCGTGTGGCGCAGGCCCGGATCAATCCCCAAGATGCAGCGAATCACTTTCATAAAAGAGAGGATAGGCGGTTTGCTCCGTGGGGGCAAAAGAAGAACAAAGAAGAATAAAATAAAAGAGGGCAAAAAAACACCGCCGCAGGGAGGTCATCGCTGCGGCGGCGGGTAGGGCGGGGATTCCCGCCTGAATGACGCTTAGATATGAAGTTGTTTTGGATTAAGCCTTTGTCCTTTTTTGCCCGCATGAGGCTGTGAGGAGCTGGGAGAAACAAACTCACGCGCTGCGCGTTGAAAGGGCGTTTTTGAGGGCAGCTTGAAATCCGGTTGGATTCCGCCGTGAAATAAACTTGTCATCTTAAACCTCCCTTCCGGCACGAAGCCGGAGAATTATCCATTGAACTCGACTATGCCCCCATCATAGCGCGAAAAGGTTAGGATTGGGTTGATCTTGGATAAAATACCGGCTTTCTTTTCTTGGCAATTTGTTTACCATAAGGGTGGAAGGGATGGATTGCGGCGAAAGTGTTTCTTGCCGTTTTATTCTAGCCCTACCCTTTTAGCGTCATCCCGTACGAAGAGATGCGTGAGCATCGCGTAGATACGGGACCCAGTTGAAAGCTGTTGTATTCTGTAAGCACCTTTAAATATCGTCCCCAGTCCTCTGGGTCCCGCATCTTCGCCTAGCGCTTCGCGCAAGGCTTCGCGCGGGATGACGAAAGGAAGACGTTCCCTGAACCCTGAACTTTTAGGACATTTGCATGATCGATCTTTTCTGGTGGCACTGGGCGCTTGTCGGGTTTGGCTTTATTCTGGCCGAGCTTTTGCTGCCCGCCTTTGTCCTGATTTGGTTTGGTCTTGGCGGCTTTTTGGTGATGGCCGCGCTGCTGCTTTTGTCCTCGCTTTCTCTCGCCGCGCAATTGCTGGTCTGGACTCTCTCATCGATTGGTATGATGCTGCTCTGGTTCCGCGTTTTCAGGCGCGGGAGCCATAAAAGCCTTATTGGCCGTTCCTCGGCCAACCTTGTGGGCGAGATTGGCATGATCGCGGAAGGGGTCGCGCCGTTCAAAGCGGGCAAAGTGCGTTTCCAAAAACCTATCGTTGGCTCTGATCTGTGGGACTGCATGGCTGACGAAGAAATCATCGCGGGCACGCGCGTGCGCGTCGAAAGCGTCGAAGGTAACTCTGTCATTGTCAAAAAACTGGAAGGATAACCGCCATGAACCCCTCACTGATTTTCGTTATTGCGCTTTTCATTTTTGTGTTTGTCACGTTGGCGAAGGGTATCCGCATCGTCCCGCAGGGCGAGGAGTGGATTATCGAGCGCCTTGGCAAATACAATGAAACCTTTATGCCTGGCCTGAACATCATGATCCCCTATATCGACCGCGTGTCGCAACGGGTGGTGACCAAGGACGTGCTGCTTGACGTGCAGGAACAGGAAGTGATCACGAAGGATAACGCCGTGATCCTGACAAATGCGATTGCCTTTGTGAAGGTGACCGATCCGGTTAAGGCCGTGTACGGCGTCGTCGATTTTGCGGGCGCGATCCGCTATCTGATTATGACCACGTTGCGTTCGATTGTGGGCGAGATGGAACTTGATCAAGCGCTGTCCTCCCGCGATCAGATCAAGACGCGCCTTCGCGAGTCCATTGCCGACGAGGTTCTGGATTGGGGCCTGACCGTTCGCTCGGTTGAGATTCAGGACATCAAACCTTCGCCTACTATGCAAAAGGCGATGGAGCTGCAAGCCTCAGCCGAGCGCGAACGTAAGGCGACGGTGACGAAGGCCGAAGGCGATAAGCAGGCCGCGATTTTGCAAGCGGAAGCGCGGCTGGAATCCTCGCGCCGCGATGCGGAGGCACAGATTGTTCTGGCCGATGCCTCGGCGAAGGCGATTCAAATGGTCATGCAGGCCTCTGCCGGAGCCGACACCTCGCTCGCCTATTTGCTGGGCGAGAAATACATTCGCTCGATGGAGAAAATGGCGACCTCGCAAAATGCCAAAACGATCCTTTTGCCCGCCGATATCCAGGATACCGTGCGCGGCCTGATGGGGCGGATGAGAGGGGCGTAAAAGGCTCTTTTATCCTTCCAAACGCCTATTTTCATGCCCATGCCGTAGGGCGTTAGGGCAACAGGCGCCTGCTTAATGAAAGCGAAGACGGCGTGGCCGTTCGCTCGTCATTGAGTAAGAATTCTCGGCGCAAAGTAATGGGCAGCGCTGGCAAGAAAGCCTGTGGAATGTACGGGGGGAAGGCTTGGCTGTTCTGGTTGCGGCTTGGTCAGCGGGAGCATAATGGCTAGCGCAGACCCGTACCTGTCTTGAACAGCCTTGATGGATTTAGCTTTTTCAATTTCATTCATAACCTTATCGGCCTCCTTGGCAGACATGACCCCTTGAACCGACCGATAGACTTGTTCGCGTTCGTTGTTGCTAAAAGGGTTGCCAATATGCTGATCCAAGGTTTGGCGCACATCCTTATACCCCTCTCCCACAATACGAAAGTTAGGCGTGTTTTTTGTTTCGGCGATAACCGTATAGGCGTTATAAAAATCACGTGCCGTAAGAGTGCCTGATACCTTTGGATTATCCTCCATATTTCGAAGCATGGATACCACGTCGAATTGTGATGTGGTTTCGTTTGCGGAGGACATCGTCACCACGGTTGATCCCTTGGGCAGCGCGTTTGCGCTGGGAAGGCCAGAGCCTGAATGACAAGGCAAAACGACCAGATCGACAGGGTTACCCCTTGCCGCATGCGCGACTGTTTTATAAAAGATATCGCCGTCCATGGTGTTGTACCCATCGTTATAGAAAACGAATTTGCCGTTTATTATATCGCCATGAGCCATCATAACGATCGTGGTGTGGTCATTAATAATGTCAGGTTTTTCTAAGCTTTCTTTAATTTCCTTTAAGCTGAGTGGGTCGGAACCATTCCCGATGACAACTGTTTTTGCGCCGACGGACGTGAATGTGCCTTCGGTGAGGTCTGTAAAGACTTTTCCAAAGAAGGCATTAGGCATGGAAATAAGGACGATGTCATGGATCTGCGCAGCGAGATCGGCTTGGGCCTTCGGCGCCATGACTGTTGTGCCTTTGACAGCGCAACCTGAGGCAACAGCCGTCAAAGAAAGCGCGATGAGCTTAAACACAAAAGATTTAACATTATAATTTATTGTCACAAGCGATTGGCCTTATATTTCTTGTAAAAACACGAAGCAATGGGTTGGTTTATCCAGACAGACACGTGTAAAAACTATCGACATAATGTCTTTAGCTAAAAAACATGTTCCCGTATACTACCATAATACCCGTACGAAAAAAATACATTCATCCGCCTTCGCTGCTACGGCGTGACGGGAGGCGCGAAGAGAAAGTTTTCTGGGATGACGGAAGACGGAAATTTGAGATTGAGTTTCTTCCCTTTGAACGCCTTTTTCACCCCCAAGAACCGACGTCGGCCAGACCCGTCCTTTAGAATGCCTTTTGCGGGCGTTTTAAGGGGTGCTGGACGCGCTATCTTGACCCTTCCGCTACCACCCTAGCGCAGGAATTTACCCCCTCTCAAATTGCCTTAAAACACACAGAAACGCTATGCCTTTTTGGGTTCGAAACAACCCAAAAATTAACCATAACGCTCCCTTCTTTTCGCATAGGGATGACAAGGCGGGGAGGCTATGCGAAAAGGTTGTCTTAAGGGAGAAACCATTTGCTCGTTCTCGGCATAGAAACCAGTTGTGATGAAACGGCGTGCGGCATCGTGACCGATCAGGGCGCGGGGCAGGCGCGTGTTCTGGCGCATGTTGTGGCGACGCAGTTTGACGAGCATCGCCCCTATGGCGGCGTCGTGCCGGAAATCGCGGCGCGTGCGCACTTGGGCAAAATCGATGAGGTCGTGCGCCGCGCTTTGTCGGATGCGAACGTGACGTTGGATCAAATTGACGGTATCGCGGCGACGTGCGGGCCGGGCCTTATCGGTGGCGTGATGGTCGGCGCGATGACGGGCAAGGCTTTGGCCGCCGTGTCGGGCAAGCCGTTTATCGCGATCAATCATCTTGAGGCGCATGCGCTGACCGCGCGGCTCACGCATGACGTGCCGTTTCCCTATCTGCTGCTTTTGGTGTCGGGCGGGCATTGCCAGCTTGCGCTCGCCGAGGGCGTGGGGCGCTTTCGCCGCCTTGGCACGACGCTGGATGATGCGGTGGGCGAGTGCTTTGATAAAAGCGCGAAGCTGCTGGGCCTTGGCTATCCGGGCGGGCCTCTTTTAGAAAAAGCAGCGGCAGGTGGCAATCCCAAGGCCTTTGATCTGCCGCGCCCGATGATGGGGCGCGAGGGCTGCGACTTTTCTTTTTCCGGCCTAAAGACGGCGGTGCGTCTGGCGGTGGATGCGCAGAAAAAAATTATTCCATCGTCAGAAGATGATGCATGGTGTGAAACAAAAACAACACCGTCATTCCGGCGACCTGTCGCGCCGAAGCTGCGAAGCAGCGTAGGGGGAAAGCCGGAATCCAGCTGCGCCGCGTCCGCGGCGCAAGAGAGCCTTTTGCCTCGCGGACGCTCGGCGCTGGATCCCGCTTTTCAGCGGGATGACGCGTGTGTTAGGGACAACAAAACGCCCAAGCCTTTGTCCGAAACCTTTGTGGCCAATATGGCCGCCAGCCTGCAGGCCGCGATTGCGGCGATCCTTGTGGATCGTACACGGCATGCGTTTAAGGCGGTGGAAGGGATATCCGACAACAATCCCGTCACTCCCGCGAAAGCGGGAGTCCCGTTTGTTTTAACAAGTAAACGGGATCCCCGCTTTGCCCTTTCGCCCGCCGCAAGAGCGGCGGGACGAGGGCGCGGGGATGACGAAAAAGAGTTAAGTCAGCCCGTTACGGCTCTTGTGGTGGGCGGCGGCGTGGCGGCGAACGAGGCCATTCGCACGGCGCTCACGGCGCTGGCCGCCGAAAACGGCGTGCCTTTTCTTGCGCCGCCGGTTTCCCTTTGTACCGATAACGGCGTGATGATAGCATGGGCGGGGCTTGAGCGCTTGCGCCTTGGCCTTACCGACGGGCTTGATTTCCGCGCACGGCCACGGTGGCCTCTGGATGAGATGAAAAAGGAAACAGCATGACTCAATTTCAGCATTTTGGCGTGATCGGTGGCGGCGCGTGGGGCACGGCGCTGGCGCAAGCGCTTATCCGCGCGGGGCGCGACGTGACGCTTTGGGCGCGTGAGGCCGAGGTGGTGGATGCCATCAACAACGCTCATGAAAATTCTGTTTATCTGCCCAACGTGCCGTTGGATGAAAAGCTGAAAGCCACCGCCGATCTGGCCGTGCTTGGTGCGTGCGAGGCGTGGCTGTTGGTCACGCCCGTACAGCATACGCGGGGCGTGTGTGCGCAACTTGATGCCGTTGCTGCTTCACGTTCCATCCCCATCGTGCTTTGCTCCAAGGGCATAGAGATGGGCACGCTGAAATTCCCTTCGACCGTGGTGAGCGAGGCTCTGGCGGGGCAACCCGTCGCGGTGTTGTCGGGGCCAAGTTTTGCTCTTGAGGTTGCCAAGGACATGCCGACGGCGGTGACGTTGGCGTGTGAGGACGAAGCGTTGGGCGCGGCGCTGTGCCAAGCGATTAGCTCTCGCACCTTTCGCCCCTATGGCAGCGCGGATGTGCTGGGCGCACAAATAGGGGGCGCGATTAAGAATGTGCTGGCCGTGGCGACGGGCATTGCATCGGGTTGCGGCATGGGCGAAGACGCTCGCGCCGCCCTGATCACGCGCGGCCTTGCCGAGATGATGCGTCTTGGCGCGGCCTTGGGCGCGAAGGCCGAAACGCTGATGGGGCTGTCGGGCCTTGGCGATCTGGTTTTAACCTGCTCCTCCACGCAATCGCGCAATATGTCGCTGGGCATGGCCTTGGGGCAGGGGCGCAAGCTGGCCGACATTTTGGCCGAGCGTAAAAGCGTGGCTGAGGGCGTGCCCACGGCAGCCTCGGCGGCGGCGCTGGCGCAGCTTAAGGGCGTGGATATGCCGATTGTGCAGGCCGTGGACGCCATCTTGAACAAAGGCGCGCGCGTGGACGACGTCATCGCGGGCCTTCTGGCAAGACCGCTGAAGGCGGAGAGAAGTTAACAAAACTTCTATGGTTAACGGGTGACGAAAGTATTTAGTTGTCTCTAAAATTTGATAATGTGCCTCCCTCAATCAGTTTTGTTTGAATTATTGCCAACGGAGAAAAAACATGAGTGCTCTTAATAATTTTTCTGAAATCGAAATTGTTGCGATTGATAACCAAAATCGTGCGGGCGGCAATGGCCGCCTGAATGGTATTCTTGGGCATTTTAACAAGAAGCACAAGACAGAACTCCAAAGGTACGGGCGTGATGTTGTAAAGAAAACGCTTATCCCACCTAGCTCATCGGATGGGAAAAACCCGATCAAAATGATTAAGGCTAACGTTGGCATGGGATGTAGGATTTCCTCGACTATTGATAACGCGATTTGGCTTAGTCGTGAACTTGCCTTTGCACCCGTTCAGTTTGATTTTAACGGGGAAACAATTACGGTTAAAGGGAAAGACCGTCCTCAAGAAATTGTACAGCAGAGGAATGAAGCACAGGCTAAAGCCCGCAAGCTCTATCAAGCTGAACGCGAGGCTTACGATAAATCGCTTGAAGGAATCTGGGATCGGGAGCGAGAAGAAGCTAAGCGCCTAGCGCGTAAAGAGCTGTTGGCTAAAGCACAGATCGTTATTGATCGCACCACTCTTGAAATTACCGACAATAAGGCATGGGCAACGCGTGTTCAATCCGACAAAGAGTCGATGTACAAAGGCGGTATTACGCGGTTCGCCGAGCGTTGGGGTAAGCTGATGCAAGCTTCTTTGAGAACATTGGACAGAAAAGATGGCCACACATTCGAGAGTATTGCCAAGGCAACGGAGCGTTTGGCGGATGATAGAGTCAATTCAGGGCACGTGTATAATTGTGCCGTCGCGCAATTGGCGTCTTCTTAGGTCTTCGGCGAACAACTTCGAAAGATGCACAATAGACAGTGTGGCGTTTCTGAAGATCAAGATGATGGCAGTGTCATTATCCCATCGCTTTTAAGATCGACCAGCAATGGCTTCGGAGCCGTTTGTGTTGGTGGTTCATCGAATCTGGGAACAGGTGAGCAAAAGCAACTCGCCGGAAGCAGGCCTTCTATGCAAAAACGCCGTCTTATGCGTCGCGCCAAGCATCGCAAGGGTAAGTTGTTGTATATGTTCGGTTAAGACGCGAAGGGCGGAGCGGGCGTAGTTATTACGTCTGTAAAAACGTGCGCTCCGTGCCATCCAAAATAAGGCAGGTCAGGTGGCCAGAGGCATAGGCTCCTGTATCGATGCCGACGCGGTTAGCTCTGATGTCAGGTTCGGGACTAATGGTGTGGCCATGCACGACGACCTTGCCGAAGTCGGCGGTTGAGGCCAGAAAATCGCCGCGCACCCACATTTGATCCTGCGGCTTTTGCTTTTCCAATGAAATACCCGCCCGCACGCCCGCGTGGACGAAATAATAATCGCCATAAGTTACGGCGAAGAGCGTATCTTCCAAAAACGCGCGATGGGCGGGGGGCACTTTTTCCACAAGGCTTTTGTGCAGCACGTCCATCTTGTTTTCTTTGACTCCTCCAAAAACGCTTAGGCCATAACTGGCCGCCGTGGCCGTGCCTCCTAATTGCAGCCAAACGGGGGCGACCGATAAATCGCCCTTGATCATATCCAGCAGCATGTTGTCATGGTTGCCGCGCAAAAAGATGGGGGCAAGGCCTGCGGCAAAGCCGCCCGTCAGGCGCTCAATCACGCCGCGCGAGTCAAGGCCGCGATCAACATAGTCGCCAAGGAAGATCAGCTTCCCCTTTTTGTCCGCATGGTTTGTGGCGTCCGCCTCGATCATCGCCAGAAGACGGTCGAGCAAGTCTAGGCGGCCATGAATATCGCCGACGGCATAAAGCCGCGTGGCGGCGGGCGTGGAAGGACGGGTCTTGTTCATAGGGCCTATTCTAACCGTCCCCCTTTAAAAGCGCGATAGTCTTGTGAACAAAAAACAGATATTTTGGGTAACCCTGCCGTCATGTTGCCCCCTTCGTCATCCCGCATCTACGTTCCGCTAACGCGTCACTTCGTGCGGGATGACGCTATTCTTGGGATAGGTTTATACAAAAGAGCTAATAGTTTCTCCTTGAAATAAGGCTGTTTTTGTGGATACTTGTTCTTATGACGAAGCCAAGCAGCCCTTTCACCATGAACACCGCGCTCTCTTTGAGCCTCGCGGCGCTGCTTCTTGCGCGTTCAGCGCGCACATAAGGCTTCCTTTCCCCCAAGCTATCGGACTCCCTTTTTAAACAGCAACGGTGATTGCCATGTTGAAACAGCCATGCCTGAAATATAGGCGCTTTGCGGCTATGCCCTTTCCTCAAAGGACGTGGCCGAATAAGATCATAACCCAAGCTCCCATCTGGGCCAGCAGCGATTTAAGAGATGGCAATCAGGCCATTAAAAAGCCGATGGATGTCGTCACAAAACTGGCCTTTTTCGAAAGACTCTGCGCGATAGGGTTTAAGGAAATCGAGGTCGGTTTTCCTTCGGCCTCGGAGATTGATTTTGCGGTTGTGCGCACGTTGATCGAGCAGGATTTGATCCCCAGGGATGTTTGCATCGGGGGCTTAACCGCGGCTGTCCCCGAGCAGATTGATAAAACGATTGAGGCTTTGGCAGGGGCGAAACGTGCCAACATCCATGTATTTGTCGGCACGTCGCCTCAATTCCGTGACACTGTTTTTAAAAAGTCAAAAGCAGAAATCATGCAGATGGCGATCACGCATGTCCGTTACATTAAAGAGCAAGTGGCCCGCCATCCCGAAACGGAATGGGTGCTGCAATTCAGTCCAGAGGCTTTCTCGCAAACGGAAATGCCCTTTATTTGTGATGTGTGCAATGCCGTCGTTGACGTTTGGGGGGCAACGCCTGAACGCAAAGTCATCTTGAATCTGCCGGCAACGGTTGAGGCTTGCTCCCCCAACCAGTACGCGGACATGATCGAATGGGTGGGCAGCCATCTGGAAAAGCGCGACAGCTCTGTGTTGAGTTTGCACACCCACAATGATCGTGGGACGGCTGTGGCGGCGGCGGAAATGAGCCTGTTGGCAGGCGCGGATCGCGTCGAAGGCTGTTTGCTGGGCAATGGGGAGCGTACAGGCAATATGGATTTGGTCACGCTGGCCTTGAATCTGTATGGGCAAGGGGTTGATCCCAAGCTGGATTTTTCGAACTTGGAGGAGACGAAAAAATTCGTTGAATCCTGTACGGGGATCCCGACGCATGCACGCCATCCTTATGCGGGCGACTTGGTCTTTACGGCCTATTCGGGAACCCACCAAGGCGCGATCAAAAAAGGGCTGGCGGCGATGGAGACCAAGGCTTTTTGGGATGTTCCCTACTTGCTGATCGATCCCAAAGACATCGGGTATGGCTATGACAAGCTCATTCGCGTCAACAGTCAGTCCGGCAAAGGGGGCGTAGCCTATCAGTTGGAAACGCATTACGGCGTGCTGCTGCCCAAGGCGATGGAAAAGCCCTTTAGCCTTGTCGTTCAAAAGGAGGCCGAGGCCACGGGGGCCGAGGTCGATCCCCGAAGGATTTGGGAAATCTTCCATCAAGAATACCTGAATGACCCACGCGCGGTGGTTCGCTATGTCGGCCATACCTTGTGCGACGCGCCGGATTCGGGGCTTCAGGGCGTATCGTTGACGGTCGCTGTCAAAGGGCAAGAGATGACATTCCAAGGCGAAGGCAATGGCCCGATTGATGCGGCTGTTCATGCCTTGGCGTTGCCCGTCGATGTTCGCGTGTATGAAGAGCGCTCTTTGGGGCAGGGGTCTAACGCGCCCGCCTTGGCTTGGGTCGAGATGGCCGCGAAGGGTCAGGCCGCTCCGTTTTTCGGTGTGGGCCTTAACGACAACACCGTCACGGCGTCGATTCAGGCCGTTGTCAGTGCCGTCAATCAGGCCGTTAAACAGGGTGGCGTTGACATAACCGTGCCTTGCCGTAAGGCACGGCCTCAAACAAAAGGGGTTCAAAAGCTGATTGTTTAAGAAAAAGCAAGGGACGGTTCTTAACGGGGCTGTCCCTTGCCTTTTTCCTGTTTGCGCCCTCTTGTGCTTTGCGGGTTTAGCCCGTAAAGTCCCGCCCATGACGAAAACAACCGATCCTCAGGGGCTTGCCTTGCCGCCCGACATTGCGGCGATGAGCTTTGAAGAAGCGATGGCCGAGTTAGAGAAACTTGTCCGCCAGCTTGAAGATGGTCGTGCCAAGCTTGACGACGCCATCGGCGCGTATGAGCGCGGCGCGCTTCTTAAACGCCATCTTGCGGCCAAGCTGCAAGAGGCGCAAACGCGCATCGAGTCCATCACGGTACTGGATGACGGCTCGGTCAAAACGTCCCCCCTTTAACCCGCTTGTTTTAAGAAAAAGAGAAAAGACCACCATGCCTTCGATCAGCCCCTCCCTTTCTGCCGCCATGGTTCATGCGGCGTCTTCTGTCGTTGAAACGATGGAGCGTATCCTTCCCAAGTCCGAGTTTGCCGAACAGAAACTGTTCGATGCCATGCGCTACAGCGTTCTTGGCGGCGGCAAGCGCTTGCGTCCGTTTCTCGTCTTGAACACCGCGCAGATTTTCGGCGTGGATGAAGATTGTGCCCTTCGCGCGGCGGCGGCCATCGAATGTCTGCACTGCTATTCTTTGGTGCATGATGATTTGCCCGCCATGGACAATTCCGAGCTGCGTCGTGGCCAGCCGACAGTGCATATCAAATTTGATGAAGCGACAGCCGTGTTGGCGGGTGATGCCTTGCTGACCATCGCGTTTGAGATTCTGGCCGATCCCCGCACGCATGAGGATCCCAATGTGCGCTGTGCGTTGGTGTCGGCGCTGGCGCGGGCGTCGGGTGCGAATGGCATGATTGGGGGGCAGATGCTCGACCTTATCGCCGAAACGACGGCGCTCGATATCGGCGCGATCACGCGCTTGCAGCGCATGAAAACGGGCGAGTTGATTGCTTGCTCCACCGAATTGGGCGGCCTTTTGGGTAAGGCCTCACAGCAGCATTTGGCGGCGCTTCGTGCCTATGCGCATGATCTGGGCCTCGCGTTTCAGATTATCGACGATCTTTTGGATGCCGAAGGCACACCAGGGGAAACGGGCAAGCCGACAGGGCGCGATGAAAAGGCGGGCAAGGCGACGTTCGTTACCATCCTTGGCGCTGACCGCGCTCGTCATCAGGCGAAACTTTTGTCCGAGCAAGCTATTCAGCATCTTAGCATTTTCGAAGGCCGCGCCAAAAACCTTGAGGACGTCGCCCGCTTTGTCGTGGATCGCAAGGCCTAACTTAACCGGCAATCAAACTGCGAAGCCATGCCACAAAGGTTCTTTTGGGAGGTCTTTTAGGAGCGTGGGGTTTTGCGGCTTTGGGGTGGCTCTTGGCGACGAAGGTCAGAATTTCCGCTTTTGTAAGGTGGCGTGGTTTTTGATCATCCTCGCAACGGGCTACAAGAACAGCGGCCACCGAAGGCCACTGTTTTTTGATTTCAGAGGGTTCTTTGACCGTCACACTAGTGCCATCTGGACTTAACTCCCCTAAAATGAGATAGGGAAAACAGGCATAGCCTGTGTCTGTGCAGCCCGCAGGGCCAAAATAGGCGTCTGTCATGAAAAGCCTCCAAATGTTGACATAGCGCCACTCCAAAAGCCCCAAAAGTGCGACCGCGCTCCGCGCGGACAGAAAGAAAATGATTAAATAACTAGAGGGTTAACGCCGTACGCACCATGAGGCTAGGCGCACGATTGAAGTCTATAAGGCTCCAGTCGCGGTCCCCGCCCCTGAAAGCGACGATCCGTACATCGAAAGGACTGCCGGGACGGGGCGAACTGGTTAAAACCCATCCGGCATATTTAAACATTTTCTTAAATGCGCCTTTGTTTCTCTTTTCGTACGCTGCATATACAATATCAAACGGTGCGATAACCGTTTTACCTTTGCGCAACCCCTGTCTCGCATCATAGGTATACGGATCAGCAACGTATCCATTCTGTAGATTACCTGTCATTTTCACGGTTTGATTGAACGTCAGATCATCATTTGTTAGATCAACAACAAAGATGGGTTTTTCGCCTACGCCATTCCCCAAATCAAAGTAGCCAAGGAACAAACCTTCTTCATTACCATATTTTTTACCGATATACGAATCCGAGATTCTTACCGAATTCTCAGTGACTGCGGTTGTCGAAGTGACGGATGCGCCGACAGAAACCATGTTTGTCGGTGGAACAAGTTGGTCGACTATGTCTCTAACCTCGTCAGGAGACTCAGTAATAAGGGCTGTTAAAAAAGCCCTCCCGGCGGCGGTAATTTTGCATGACATAAAAAACTCCTATAAAAAATATGTTCGACCATGATTATTGAGAGGCGACAGGATGAAAGCAATAAGAATCTATAATTAATTTTCAGAAGCTTGAACGCACCAATACACACACCAAGTGTCCCTTTTTCTTATTTTATGCCCCATTTTAATAAGAAGAGGGTTCTTAAGCCGTCCCCTTTATCATAATTTAACAAAATTCCTTGTAAATGGCCTGCGCCTAGCGAATAAAAAGGAAGTATATCCAAAACAGGTCAAGAGTTGATCATTGGAACAAAACAAACGGGATGCCCGCTTTCGCGGGCATGACGGGGTTTTTGTTTTGTTTTAATCCTACTCGCGTCATCCCCGCGAAAGCGGGGATCCCGTTTTCTTTTGACTATCTTGCTCAATTATCCCAACTCTTGAAGCGGAAGGGATATATGTTAAAGGATTCCTATGAAAAAAGCAGAAATCACCTCCCGCGCTATTGCCTTTGATATTTTGCAAATGGTTTTGCGAAAGGGGCAGGCCTTAGATGAAGTTATGGCGCGTCATGAGCCTCTCTCCGCCTTGGAAAAACGTGACCGCGCTTTTGTCCACGCCCTTGTGGCCTGCACGCTCCGGCGCTTGGGACAGATTGACGCGGCGGTTAAGGCTTGCCTTGAAAAACCGCAAGAGGTCAAAGCTATTGTTATGGATCTTTTGCGTCTTGGCGCGGCGCAAATCTTGTTTTTGGGAACGCCCCATCACGCCGCCGTCGATACGATTGTCGAGGTTGCGGCGGCGGGCAGTGCTACCCTTCCTTACAAAGGCTTGATCAACGCCGTTTTGCGTCGCCTGACCCGCGAGGGAGAAGCGATGGTCAAGGCGCAAGATGCCGCGCGGCTTAACACGCCCGATTGGCTCTGGCTGTCGTGGCGGCAGGCTTATGGAACAGCGTTGGCGCGGGAAATCGCGCTGGCTCATTTAGGGGAAGCGCAGACCGATCTTTCGGTCAAAAGCGATCCGCAGGATTGGGCGAAAAAGCTTGGTGCGACCTTGCTGCCGACGGGAAGCCTGCGCCTTGATGGTGGCGTCGCGATTCAGGATTTGGAAGGATTTGAGGAAGGCGCGTGGTGGGTACAAGATGCCGCTGCGGCGATTCCCGCCACACTTTTAAAGGACATTGATGGCCACCGTGTTATGGATCTTTGCGCCGCTCCGGGTGGAAAAACATTACAACTCGCCGCGCGCGGCGCGCGCGTGTCAGCGGTGGATCGCTCGGAAAAGCGGCTTGTACGGCTGAATGAAAATCTGGCGCGAACCAAGCTGGAAGCTGCTGTTTTTTGCGCTGATGCGTTGACTCTCAAGCTGGGCGATAAGGTGCATAATGTTCTTTTGGATGCGCCGTGCAGCGCGACGGGCACAATCCGCCGTCATCCCGATGTGCAGCGCCTTAAGACGCCAGAGGATGTAACGCGTATGGCCGATTTGCAGCGCCGTCTTTTGGATCATGTGGCGGCGGATGTTTTGGCCGCAGACGGCACGATGATCTATGCCGTCTGCTCCTTGCAGCCCGAAGAGGCCGAGGGGCAGGTGGAGGCTTTCCTAGAACGCCACCCGCGATTCAGGCGCGATCCCATTCTGGCCGAAGAAATTGGGGAAAGCAGCGCCCTCTTGACGCCCGTAGGCGATGTTCGCTGCCTGCCCTGTCACTGGCCAGAAAAGGGTGGCCTTGATGGCTTTTTCGTGGCAAGGTTAACAAAAAGAGGAGCTTAGCCCCCATAACCTTGTTGGGGGTGGTTTTTTTGGCAATCGATTCAATTGGTTGCCATTGTGTGTTGTAGCCTACGTCAGATAAAATGATTCAAAAAAACGGGATCCCCGCTTTCGCGGGGATGACGGTAAGGGGTTAAATTAAAACATAAATCCTGTCATTCCCGCGCCCTCGTCCCGCCGCGCTTGCGGCGGGCGAAAGGGCAAAGCGGGAATCCAGTTTGTTTTCTTTTTTTATGATCACTTTATCGGAGATAGGCTATAAGAATTTCTTTACTTAACGATCCTATCCTGACGCCTTCACTTTTTGTCGTTTTCTTCCTGTCCCTTAACCAATGAGGTTCTTTCCATAAAAAAAACAGCCCTTTTACTATCGCTCTCTCTTTTTCTGATACCGTCTTTCGCCCAGGCGGCGGTTAATTTTGGCGTTGCCTTTAATCGGGGTGAGCTGAAATGCCGCGAGGAATGGGCTGAAATGATCCGCTATCTTGAAAAAGAAGTAGGGGAACCCGTCACTTTATTTCCTGTCAACATCGACTCGGCTATTCAGGCTTTTACCGATAAAAAAGTTGATTATCTTGTGACCAACCCCGTGATCGCTGTCGTTATTCACGAAAAACACAGGGCGCAACCGTTGGTGTCGATGAACACCAAAAAGGGAACTGAGTTTGGAGGAGTCATCTTTGCCAACAAGGCCAGCGGCATCACGAAGCCTGAAGACATGAAGGGCAAGAAAGTCATGTCCTATACCAAGGACTCGGCTGGCGCGTACACTTTTCAGGTTTATGAGCTGATGAAAAAGGGGATCAATCCGGAAAAGGATTTTGCCTCTTTTGTCATTGCCAAAAAACAGGATAGCATTGCTCTGGCGGTGAAGGCTGGCTTATTCGATGCTGGCTTTGCCCGCACGGGCATCTTGGAAGCGCTAGTTAAAAGCGGTGCGGTCAGCATGGATGATTTCGTGATCGTCAATCAGGTCAAGGATGCCTTCCCCGAAGTGCATTCAACGCCGCTTTATCCCGAATGGATGATCCTTGCGCAAGAGGGGGCCGACCCTGCTATCACACAGAAGCTCAAGACCGTGCTTTTGGGTGTGAAGGCCGATTCGCCTGAAGCGCAAAAAGCCGAGATCCAAGGGTTTGTTGCACCGCTTGATCTTGCTGCGCTGACGACAGTTCTGAAAGAGCTTAAGGCCCCACCTTTTGATCAATAAGAGATGTTTTGAAAGCCCCTTTGTTTCACGGCTACGAAATCAGGTTAACAAACGCCTTAAAATCACCCTCCCACATGGGGCGGGCGATTTTTATGACATTCTCCTTCGTCATTAACCTAAGTTCGTGTTTTTGAACAGAAGCTCTTGTTTTTTATAGGGCTAGACCTTAGGGTCTTGTCATGAAACAAACCCTGCGCCTTGCCCCGTCCATTCTCTCTGCCGATTTTTCCTGTTTGGGGGAGGAGGTTCGCGCTATCGATAAGGCTGGCGCGGATTTGATCCATATCGATGTGATGGATGGCCATTTCGTTCCGAACCTGACCATCGGCCCTGCCGTTGTTCAGGCGCTGCGTCCCCACACCGCCAAGTTGTTCGATGTCCATCTTATGATTGCGCCAGCCGATCCCTTTATCGAGGCCTTTGCCAAGGCAGGCGCGGATATCATCACGGTGCATCCGGAAAGCGGCCCTCATCTGCACCGCACGCTTCAAACCATTAAGGCCTTGGGCAAGAAGGCGGGCGTGGCCCTTAATCCCGCGACGTCCTTGTCCGTGATCGAAGGCCTTTGGGGTGATATCGATCTTGTGCTGGTGATGTCGGTGAATCCCGGATTTGGCGGGCAGTCCTTTATCGACTCCCAACTTGAAAAAATTAAAGCGCTGCGGGCGATGATCGATGCCAGCGGGCGCGTTATTGATCTTGAGGTTGATGGCGGGATCAATATAGAAACAGCGCCGCAAGTGGTTTTGGCTGGAGCCGATATACTGGTGGCGGGTACGGCCGCATTTGCCGGCGGCGCGGCGCGATATGCTGCCAATCTGGCCGCGCTGCGCGGTTAAACAAGGGGACTTGGGCGCGTATGGATAATAGCCCCGTTAAGATGCTTCAACAAATCAGACGGCGCGTTCAGGCCGTTACTTATGGCAACCCTCTTTATCGCCTGATGCTTGATCAAGGCTCTGTGCCGGATCGGTTGAGGCTTTCCATCCCTGATCCTTGGCCGGGTGATGCCAAGCTAGGGCAGGCGCTGATCGCCAGTCAGCCCGCTCTTTTTGATGATGCAGCTCCCTTTGGCGAGATGGGGCGGAAAAGCCTTCTTACGTTTGATTTTCTGCGCGATCTGCGGGCGGTCGGGAGCGATCTGGCGCGGCGTAAGGCCGTTTCCATGATTCACGAATGGCTAGAGGATCAAGAAGAATGGGATGAAGATGCGTGGGCCCCCGATGTGCTGGGCGCACGCCTTGCCAACTGGATTGCCTTTTTTGACTTTTATGGCAGTGCGGCCAGTCATGACTTTACGAAGAAAATGATTGTCAGCATGGTGCGCCAATTGCGCCATTTGATCCATGTCGCACCCGCCCACTTAACGGGGATTGAAGGACTTTGCGCGATCAAGGGGCTGGTCTATGGCGGTCTGGCGTTGATTGATGGGCAGCGAGCCTTGGGAATCGCGCTGACTCTACTGACCCGCCAGATCGATGCCGAAGTTTTGCCCGATGGCGGCACTGTTTTTCGCAATCCCGTCCTTCATGCCGAGATGCTGCGTCTTTTGATCGATTTGCGCACGGCTTTGCGCGTGGCACAGATGGAAATGCCCGCCGAGTTGACCTTGGCAATTGCGCGGATGGTTCCCGCGCTTAAGTTTTTCCGGCATGGCGATGGGGGGCTTGCGCTGTTTAATGGCGCACGCGAAGGGTCGGCGCTGACCCTTGATGCGACCTTGACGATGGCCGAGGTTAAGGGGCGCGTTCTCAAGCGCCTTGCCCATATGGGCTATGAGCGTTTGACAGCAGGGCGCAGCCTTCTTTTGGTGGATAGTGCTGGCCCGCCGCCGCGCCCTTATGATCAAGGGGCGCATGCGGGCCTTATGAGCTTTGAGTTTAGCGTTGGGCGCGAGCGTCTGATCACCAATTGCGGCGCACTAGAAAATCACGACCCTGCATGGCGGCGAGCCTTGGCGGCGACGGCGGCGCACAACACGGTGACACTGGGGGATACCAACGCGTGCGAGGTGTTGGTAGAGGGCGGAATAGGGCATCGTCCCCGCACCGTGGATTTGCAGCGCTATGAGCAAGAAGGCGTGCAATATGTCGATATGACTCATGACGGTTATGCGCCACGCCAGCGCGTCATGCTACAGCGTGTGCTGGCCTTGACGGAAGAGGGTGACGAGCTGCGCGGCAAAGATGTTCTGATGGGGGCCTCGGGCCGCGATTTTACGGTGCGCTGGCATATCCACCCCGATGTGAACGTGATGCTGGCGCAAGGCGGCGGCTCGGCGTTGCTTCGCACGCCTTCGGGCAGCGGGTGGCGCTTTCGGGTTCATGGAAGGTTTGGAGAAGGATTAGGGCTGGAGGCAAGCGTCTATTGCGCTCACGGGGCTCCTCGTCGTACGCTCCAGTTGTTTGTGACGGGGCGGACAACCGAGGAGCCGTTGTTTGTGGAATGGACGCTAACCCGCGAAAAAACAAAGAAAGGCAGTCGGGCATGAAAACGATTTCTTTAAAGACCAGTCAGCGTGGGTTCTCTCTGACAGAAACGGCCATTGTTTTTGGCGTGATAGGGTTAGTTCTGGCGGCCATTTGGGCGACAGCCAGTGTCGTGCGTGAGCGGCAACCCATTCAAGACACGGTTCAGCTTGTGACCGAAATTGCCAACAATGTGCGTGGCGTTTATTCGGGTTTTTCCAACTCTACGGCCGCGCCCCCGTCGACGCCGAGTGCGCAGGTTGCCGCTGGTCTTTTTCCTGACAGTGTCGTCAATAAGGCTGAGGATGATACCATCAATGCATGGGGTGGGACGTTTTTAATCCAGTTTCCTGCTGCGCCGCGCTATGGCTTTTCGATTGAGATGACCTTGCCCGCCACGATGGACAAAACCGATAGGCTTACAGCTTGTCTTGGGATGATTACGCGCTTACCTGCCACGGCGACGAATTATGGGGGTGGCTTTGCGGGGTCGCTTCCATCAGGATTGGTCGCGATTGACCCTACGCAAAATAATTCTCCTTCTCTTGCTTTTGTTCGCAATGGCGGGGCATGGGTGCCTGTCACGAAAAAAAGCGTCAATCAGATTACGACTGATACGACGGACTGCACTGGCGTCGCATTTTATTATAAGCTTTAGACGTTTTTTCGTCATCCCGCGCCCCTCTACGCCCTTCGGGCTTCGCGGGGCAGGCAGCGGATGGCGCGGAAGCGTCATACCAACCGCTATAATAAACGACACATGGACGGACGAACCCACTGCGTCATCCCGCTGACCCTGCTTCGCTCTGACGAGCTTCGCAGGGCTGAAGCCTAGCCCGGCGAAGCTGCGGAGCAGCGTAGACGGGAAAGCGGGATCCAGCGCCGCGCCCCGTGTCAAGCACGGGGCAGGCTAGCGCGGCATAATACCAAAAAGCGAATGAAGTGACTCGTAGAGAAAAAACAAACGGGATTCCCGCTTTGCCCTTTCGCCCGCCGCAAGTGCGGTGGGACGAGGGCGCGGGAATGACGGTGTTTTTTATGGCGATATTTCCCTTTAGCGTCATCCCCGCGAAAGCGGGGATCCCGTTTTTCTTGTTGTTTTTGCGTGTCAGTTCATAGGCGGATTGGTATAAGACTCTTATGCGCCGTGGACATGGCGCGACTGGATACCGGCCTTCGCCGGTATGACGGAAAAAGACCTTAATAAAATGGGCTTTAGACGCTTCCGTTTTCGCGTTCTTCCATGCGCTCATAGTGGCGCAGATAGCGATCCGTGATCAGCTCGGTACGAAAGATAATGCACACGTCAATCGTGTTGAACTGTTGATCGATGTACGCGCCGTCGCCAATGGCGCAGCCCACGCGCAGATAGCCCTTGATCAAGGGCGGCAGGGCGGCAAGGCCCGCTTTGGGATCCAGCTTGACGATATTGTTAAACTCTAGGCTGTCCAGCGCGGCTTCGGGATCAAAGGCTTCCTTGGGCAGGCGGTTCATCTCCACATACACATCCGGCAAAGCGCGGGCGCGAAGCGCGGGCGGCGCTAGGTGATAGTGATACAAATAGGATAACGCGATCTTGTGGTCTTCGGGATCGGTTCCGTGAAGGCTGGCGCAGCCGAACATCAGTTTGATGTTGTGGCGGAACATATAGGCGGCAAGGCCTTTCCACAAAATGTTCATCACAATGCCCGTGCGATAATCCTTATGAATGCACGAGCGACCCAGCTCTAGAATCTCGCCCTCATAGTTAAGCAGGGGGGTGATATCAAACTCGCTGGCGGAATAGAACGCGCCGTTCTTGGCTGCGGCCTCGCGGCGGATCAGGCGATAGGTTCCCACAACTTTCCGCTCGGCCTCTAGCGCGTTGTCGATAACCAGCAAATGTTCACAGTAATCGTCCATAGCATCGAAGTCGCGCCTTTGCGCCTCAACCTCTGGGGAGGGACGTGCGCCCATCTCTTCGAAAAAGACTTGATAGCGAAGCTTTTGGGCGGCGATGATTTCTTGGGGGGATTCCGCCATCCTGACTTGAAGGGAGCCAACGGTCAGGTCTTTTTCAAGCAAGGCGAGAAGTTTTTCTTGGCGCATAACTATCCTTTGTCAGGCGATGGAATCGGAGCTGGGATCAATAAAAAAAGCGCCCGCTTTCTATATCATGGGCGTTCGCGTGGCGCAAAGCCTGAAAAGGAACAGAGGTCTGATGTTCCAAACTGCCTTAAAAAACAAGGGCCTTGCATGAAAATAGACCTCTTGCATAACCTTTAAGAACCATGTCATGCCCGCCCCCGCCTTCGCGAGGACAGGCTCCGGCGGGCATCTAGGGGGTTCAACACCCAAGTTTATCGCCCAGTCCCCTAGACCCCCGCCTGCGGGGGGGGGGGACAAAAAATGGGTTACGCAAGAGGTCTTATCTAAACGGAAACTGCTCTAGTGGTGGAAACGACAGGAGATGGATCCCCCTGCGCTGCTTCGCAGCTTCGGCGCGACAGGTTGCCGCGCTCCCGTTGGTCGCTCGCAATGACGGGAGATATTATGGAAATTACTCGATTTGGCTATAAAGTGCTGCCCGCCGCTGTTTAGGCTGCCTTCTTACCGGTGCGACGCGCTGTGCCAAGGCCGATTTGCTTGGCCAGCTTGCTTCGCTGCTTGGCGTAGTTGGGCGCGACCATGGGGTAATCGGCGCCAAGGCCCCAGCGCTCGCGATATTGTTCAGGGGTCATGTTGTAGGCGGTCTTTAGGTGACGCTTGAGCATCTTCAGTTTTTTGCCGTCTTCAAGACAAACAATGTATTCCGGCATCACCGATTTGCGAACGGGAACGGCAGGATCGGGACGCGCTTCGGGCGCGGCGATGTTCGCGCCAAGGCGCGACAGGTTTTGATAGATAGTCGCCATCACGGCAGGAAGCTCGGCGGCGCTGACGGTGTTGTGGCCGACATAGGCGGCAATAATCTGAGCGGCCAAAGTCAAAACTTTTTCGTTGCTGGCGATCTCGCCGCTTGATTTTTCAACGGCATGTTTCTCGGACATTATAACTCTCCTCAATAGGGCAAAGGTCGAATCTTAGGCGCTTTTACGGCGCGGGTGCAGATGTATGCCTCCCGTTTGTCTTTGTTGTCAAGGGCGGGAAGGGCACTATTTCTGCCCTTTTATTAAAAGGACTAATCAAGAAAAGGGAGAAAGAAAAAGAATTATTGTATTACGGCTAATAATCCGTCTTTTAATTCACAGGCGTGATCCATGCGTGCCGCCAGCGCGTGATTGTGGGTGGCCATGAGCAAACCAAGGCCTTGATGGCTGACAAGGTCTTGCAAGATGGCAAAGACATGATCGGCCGTGTGGGGATCAAGGTTGCCCGTTGGTTCATCCGCAATCAAAAGGGCGGGGCGATTGGCTAAGGCGCGGGCGATGGCGATGCGTTGTTGCTCACCGCCCGAAAGCTGCGAGGGGCGATGACTGGCGCGGGCGCTTAAGTCGATGAGGGACAAAAGTTCATCGGCGCGTTTGCCTGCATCCTGTCGCTTCACACCCGCGATCATCTGGGGGAGCATGATGTTTTCACGCGCCGTAAATTCGGGCAGCAAATGATGATATTGATAGACGAAGCCGATGGCTTGCCGCCTAAGCGCGGTGCGTCCTTCGTCGCCAAGACTGTCTGCCTTTTGTCCGTCGATCAAAATTGCGCCTTCATCCGGCTTTTCCAAAAGCCCCGCGATTTGCAAAAGCGTGGATTTGCCAGAGCCGGACGGGCCGATCAGGGCAACTTTCTCGCCACGCTCGATGGTCAGTTGGCAACCGCGCAGAACATCCAGCTTGCCTTCGCCTTGCGTAAAGCTGCGGCGAATGTCTTGAAGGTGAAGGGCGGGACTACTCATAGCGCAAAGCCTCCACGGGGTCGAGACGCGCCGCCCGCCAAGAGGGATAGAGCGTAGCAAGGAAGGAAAGCGTTAACGCCATGACGGCAACCTGCGTGACCTCACCCCAGTCCAGAACGGCGGGCAGGTGCGAGAGAAAATAAATCTCAGCCGAAAACAAATCGGTTCCCGTCATTTTCTGCAAGGCTTGACGAATAAACTCGATATTTTTGGCAAAGGCGATGCCCAAAGCAAGGCCAACGCCTGTTCCCAAAACGCCGATGGACGCGCCCGCTAAAAAGAAGATACGCATGACCATGCCGCGCGTTGCGCCCATGGTGCGCAGGATCGCGATGTCGTGGCCTTTGTCTTTGACCAGCATAATCAGGCCAGAGATAATGTTAAACGCGGCCACCAGAATGATGAGGGTGAGGATGAGGAACATCACGTTCTTTTCTACCTGAAGCGCGGTGAAGAAGCTGGAGTGGCTTTGCTGCCAATCCAAAAGGCGCGTGGGTGTGCTGCCCAGCGCCTCAACAACCGCCATCTTCGTATGATCGAATTTGTAGGGCTGCGTGATGAAAATCTCTAGCGCCGTTATGCCGCCAAACGTGCGGAAGAACGTCTGGGCTTCTTGCAAGGGCATAAAGACAAAGCCGTTGTCATATTCATACATGCCCACGTCAAAAATCACGCCGATGGGGTACGCCTTCATGCGCGGGGCCGAGCCGAACACCGTCGCCTTACTGGTGGGGGAAATGAGAGTCAGGCTGTCGCCGACATGAAGGCCAAGGCGCTGTGCCATGCGTGCGCCAATCGCGATCTTGTCGCCGTTAAAATTGGCCAGCGAGCCTTCGGCGATATGCGTTTTGATAATAGTGCGACTCGCAAAGACCTCTGGCAAAATGCCGCGCACCATCGCGCCCGATGCTTCGCCTCTGGCTGTCACCAGCGCTTGTCCCTCGACGGAAGGCGACACTTCCAAAACTTGCGGCACGGCGCGGATTTTGGCGGCCAGCGCGTCATAGTCCGTGAGGGGGAGGCCGTCTTGGCTATACACATTCAGATGGCCGTTTAGACCAAGGACGCGGTCGAATAATTCGGCGCGAAAGCCGTTCATCACCGCCATCACAATGATGAGCGTGGCCACGCCAAGCCCGATGCCCAGCAGCGAAAACCAGCTAATGACCGAGATAAAACCCTCTTGCCGCCTTGCGCGCAAATAGCGAAAGGCCACCATGGTTTCAAAGGGGGAGAAAGGGGTCATCATGTGATAAATCCAGCGAGTTCAAGGGGGCTTATGCTTAGTTCCCGTTCTTAAATTTATATGAAAACTTTTCAATTTCAGTTTTGAAATTGGAAATCTCATGCAAGTGGCTGGGGGTTTTTGTGAGTTTATAAGAAGCGTTTGCCTTTTTCTCCATGCTAACCAAATTTCCTGCTTTGCCTGTAACAACATCGGCTTTTGACCAGACACCAAAGTACAAATTTGCTGGGCACACACCCAAACATAGCAATGCTTGATATTCTCGATGGTATCTAATGTGATTGAATTGAAAGTGATTGCTCGTATCTTCAGTGGCTGTTTTTAATTCAAATTCAATGTCATTAATTTTAATATCCCAAGGGCTTTGTGAAAGTCGTTTTCCATTGGAATTCAGGGGAAATGAACATGGGATGATTAATTGGGCACACAATCTTTCTATAAAGGTTTGACCGACACTTCCCACCTTTGTATTGTTAATTGTTTTAATTTTTCCCAAAATGGCGCCATCCCATTTTTTTTCATTATCGAACTCTGTCAACACAGAAGCAAATAGGCCTATAAAATCACACATCTGTAAACCCCGCTTCTGTTAGAACGGCCCTAATATGACACATGCTTATATGACGACAATTATGGCTAGCAAGATTACTGTGTTTTTTCCAGTCGGCCTTGCGAAGGATTTTTATAATCTCGCGTTTTTTCTTCTTAATAACCATCCCATAACCACACACATATCGGACTTGGTCAAAACTAGTAACAAGAGTTGGAGGATTGGTATAAAAAGTCCGTTGCAAAAAGAAATCAGCTTCACTTAATCTTGTTTGCCCACAAAGACGTTCTTTCCTCATATCTACGGTGAATAAGTCAATATATTGATCACAAGTTTTTGGGGCAGGTTTAGTGTTTCCTTCCTTGCGTGCCCATATTTGCCATAGAGCATTAACTTTGACGCTTTTCCCATCAACGCTCACAAAACTATCGGGTGGCAATGGCGAAGAGTGAATAAGGTTTAGTCCTTTCACCCTATCCTGTACATTGCTTTTCCCCCTGCTTTGAAAGGCCATAGGAACGATAAACCCAACGTAATCAGAAAACAAGGACGCGTGATTTAGAAAGGCCAACGCAAGCCAAGCCCTATACCCGAAGGGGGGGTTTCCTATAGAGGCATAGCGATAGCCGTTCTTTTTAGGCCCCCACGAGAGAAAGTCGCTTAAGATAAATTCTGGCCTATAATTGAAAACATCAATTCCAATACGACGATCATCTGGCAATAAATCATAAAAAGCCCCAAGACCAGCAGAAGGCTCTACAAACTTATAATGAGATATGTCTTCGCCCTGTGCGTTCATGTGCTTTATCAAAGATTTCCAGCATTTTTCTGCAACATCTGGACGCGTGAAAAATTGATCTAATCCTACATTCTCAACGTCAACCCATGTGGGTATATAATCACTGTTTTTCCATGCCTTGTTTCGAATTTTTACGGCAACATCAAGTTCATTTGGTTTGTTAATTTGATGGCCCCGAATTTTGGAGGTAATTTGATCAAGCATCGTGGGCTGAAAGGACATAACAAACTTTCCTATGCTGTAAGGGGGGCTTGATAAGCAAGGCGTTAACCGAAAGATGTTTCTTTTTAACTTTCGATTCGACGTACAGTATGCCACTCAACATTCTTATCGTTAAGTTAATTTTTTTCTAAATGCCCATCTTAATACGCTCTTGCAAAGATAACGTCTAGCGTGGCGGGTTTGCCGGTTAGGACGCATACGCCTTCACGGCCATCCTGATCGAACGGGATGCAGCGCACGGTCACGCCCAAAACGTCCAGCTTGGCCAGCGAGGTTTCATCGCCGCACCATTTGGCGCGGATAAAGCCTTGGCCGCCTGTAAAGCCGCCGTCCTCATCCTTGCTGAAATAGGCTTCGAACGCCGCCCAGTCCTTAATGTTGGAGACAAGGCGCGAGGCGCGGAAGGCCGCCGCCGTATCGAACAGCGCTTGCTGAATCGTGGCCAGCTCTAGCCCGATGTTGCCGACAAACGTGCCGCGTTCGTCAAAGCGCTTGCCGTCTTCCAGCTTGTCGCGGCGCGTGACGCACACCTTGCCGCTGGCGATATCCTTCGCGCCAATCTCGACGATTAGCGGCGCGCCTTTCTTAATCCAGTCCCAACGCTTTTCGCTGCTTTGGATATCGCGGGCGTCCACCTTGACGCGCAGAGGCGTGCCCTCCAGCGTTTCGTTGAGCAAATCGGCCTTTAGCTTTTCGCAGGCGGTCATAATTTCATCCTTGGGCGAATCCTCGCGCAGGATCGGGATAATCACAACCTGATAGGGCGCAACGCGTGGCGGCATTTTCATGCCGTTATCGTCGCCGTGAGTCATGACAAGCGCGCCAAGCAGCCGCGTGGACACGCCCCATGATGTCGTGTGGACATAGTCCAGCGAGCCTGTGCGGCTTTGGAATTGAATGTTGCAGGCTTTGGCAAAGCTGTGTCCCAGATAATGCGACGTGCCCGCTTGCAAGGCGCGGCCATCTTGCATCATCGCTTCGATGCAATAGGTGTTGACCGCACCCGGAAAACGCTCAGCCGCGATCTTCTCACCTGTGATAACTGGGACGGCCAAAACTTCCTCACAAAAGGCGCGGTACACTTCCAGCATTTGCTTTGTTTCATACATTGCGTCGTCTTTTGTCTCGTGCGCGGTGTGGCCTTCCTGCCAAAGGAACTCGGCTGTGCGGAGCAAAATGCGTGGCCGCATTTCCCAGCGCGACACGTTCGCCCATTGGTTCAAAAGAAGCGGCAGATCGCGATAGGACTGAATCCATTTGCTCATGGACTCGCCGATGATGGTCTCAGAGGTCGGGCGGATGATAAGCGGCTCTTCTAGCTCGCCATCAGGAACCAGCTTGCCGTCCGCGTTTTTCGTCAGGCGGTGGTGGGTGACAACGGCCATTTCCTTGGCGAAGCCCTCGACATGATCGGCCTCGCGTTGGAAGTAGCTCAGCGGGATATACAGGGGAAAATAATAATTCTCATGCCCCGTATCCTTAAACCGGCGATCAAGGTCATGCTGCATTTGCTCCCATGTGCCGTAACCCCATGCTTTCAGGATCTGGCAGCCGCGCACGCCCGATAGCTCGGCAATGTCGCTGGCGCGCACGATCTTCTGGTACCACTCGTTATAGTTTTCCGCGCGGGTGGGCGAGATGGCGGTCTTGGGGGCTTTGGTGTTCATGGTTTTCATCACTTCATTAAAGGAAGGAATTACCATACGGCATTTTTGATCCGTTTTCTATACGCTTTTTGCGCTTATTTCGTCGGTTTCAGGCACAATACGGCCAGATTATCCTGCTGCGCATCGGAAAGGGGTTGGCCGTTGAACAGAACCTTATCTCCCCGCAGGGTGAGCGTTCCCAGTTGAATGTCGTTCCTTGCCATGGCCGAGGCGGGCAGGGCGGAGGCGTCCATTTTCAAAAAGCTCATCAAATCGACGGTAAGCGGGATGGTCAGTTCGTCCGGCAGGGCAAAGGTGTTAGAGTTATCCAAATCCGCAGGAACCACGGCTTTACCGTTCACGTCCACTCCAGCCTGATAGGCCATGTCGGCGCTGGGCGTGTGTTTGACAAGCTGCTGGCAAAACCGGTCATCGACGGCTGGCGCAGGGGCGGCGAGGGTAGAGACGCTCGTTATAGAAAATAAAACAAACACCGTCATCGCGAGGCGCGAAAGCGCCGTGGCGATCCAGCTTGCCGCGCGTCCGCGCGGCAGAAGAGTCATATGCGCCGCAGACGCGGCGCAGCTGGATTGCTTCGTCGCATTTGCTCCTCGCAATGACGTTAAAAGGAAGAGGTTGTTTCTTAATCTCACCTTATCCCTCCAGTCCCTTTCGTGCGGCATCAAGCTTGGTGATCATAGAGGTTGCGTTTTCTTTGCGCTCGCGATGTTCGTCCAAGATTTCCTGAGGCGCGCGGGAGACGAAGTTTTCGTTCGCCATCTTGGCGTCCACCTTTTTAATCTCGTCCTGCCACTTCGCAATTTCCTTGGCGAGGCGCGCTTTTTCCTGCGCGATGTCGATCACGCCTTCCAAAGGCAGAATGAGCGTCGCTTCATCGACCACGGCTTGCGCGGCGTTCTTGGCTGCCGCATCCGTGAGAGTCATGTCGCTAAGTCGCGCCATCTTCTTGATGATTGCGTCATGCGTGGCAAGGCGCGTTTTTGTCGTCTCGCTCGCTCCCTTGATCAAAAGCTTGATTTGCGCCCCTGCCGGAACATTCAGCTCGGCGCGGACGTTGCGCACCGACGTGATCAAACGCGTGACCCAATTCATTTCCGCGCCCGCGTTTTTATCAATGGCGATAGAGGAAACAGGCCACGCGGTTGTGATCAAAAGCGTGCCGTCGCCGACGATTTGCTCCCACAATTCCTCGGTGATAAAGGGCATAAAGGGGTGCAGAATCTTTAGCATTTGCGCGAGCACCCACGCCGTCGTGGCCTTGGTTTCCGCCGCGATGGCCGCATCGCCGCCTTCGGCCAGCAAGGGCTTCGTGAACTCCAGATACCAATCGCAGAACGTGTTCCACACGAAATCGTAAACCGCATGGGTGGCAAGGTCGAAGCGATAGGCGTCAAGATGCGCGGCCACGGAATCCGCCGCCGCCATCGTCTCGCCGATGATCCATTTGTTGACGGTGTGCTGGGCGCTGGCGGGATCGAACGCGGCATCCCACGCGCAGCCGTTCATCTGGCAGAAACGCGCCGCATTCCACAGCTTGGTGGCAAAGTTGCGGCTGGTTTCGATGCGCGAGGTGGCAAGTTTAATATCGCGTCCCGGTGTGGACAGGTTCGCCAGCGTAAAGCGCAACGCATCGCAGCCATATTGGTCAATGGTGACCAAAGGATCGATGATATTGCCCTTTGACTTTGACATCTTCTGGCCTTTTTCATCGCGAACAAGCGCGTGGATATAAACCTTGCGGAAGGGCACATCATCCATAAAGTGCAGGCCCATCATCATCATGCGGGCAACCCAGAAGAAGATAATATCAAAGCCCGTGACCAGCACATCGGTGGGATAATACCGCGCTAGCTCCGGTGTTTTCTCTGGCCAGCCCAGCGTCGAGAACGGCCACAGCGCGGAGGAAAACCATGTGTCCAAAACGTCTTCATCACGCGTGAGGGTAACTTTGTGGCCATGTTTTTGTTCAGCTTTCGCATGGGCTTCCGCTTCGTCATGCTCGACAAAGACGTTGCCTTCTTCGTCGTACCACGCGGGAATCTGATGCCCCCACCAAAGCTGACGGCTGATGCACCACGGCTCGATATTGCGCATCCATGCGTAATAGGTGTTCGTCCATTGCTCTGGCACGAATTGGGTGCGGCCATCTTCAACGGCTTTCAGCGCGGGCGCGGCGAGTGTTTTGGCATCGCAATACCATTGTTCGGACAGCCACGGTTCAATGGGCACGCCAGAGCGGTCGCCATGCGGAACCGTGTGAACGTGCGGCACGATTTGATCCAAAAGCTCAAGCGCCTCCATATCCGCAACGATCATCTTGCGGGCGGCAAAACGCTCCATCCCGCGATATTTTTCCGGCACGTCGTCATTCAGATGCGCGTGCGCGTCAAAGATGTTGATGATCTCCAGCTTGTGCCTTTTGCCGACGGCAAAATCGTTGAAGTCATGCGCGGGGGTGATCTTCACCGCGCCCGTGCCTTTTTCAGGGTCGGCGTACTCGTCGCCGATGATGGGGATAAGGCGTCCCACCAGCGGCAGCTTGACCCTCTTGCCGATCAGGTGCTTCAGCTTCTCATTTTCGGGATGAACGGCGACGGCGGTATCGCCCAGCATCGTTTCGGGGCGTGTGGTGGCGACGATGATAAACTCATCTGTGCCTTCAATCGGGTATTTGAAGTGCCACAGGTTGCCTTTGACTTCCTTGGCCTCTACCTCCAAATCGGAAATGGCGGTCAGCATCTTGGGGTCCCAGTTCACAAGGCGGTTGTCTTTATAAATCAGCTTTTCATTATAGAGTTGCACGAAAACCTTGTTCACGGCCTTGTTCAGCGCGGGGTCCATCGTGAAGCGCTCACGCGGCCAATCGAGAGAAGCCCCCAGACGGCGCAGCTGCTTGGTGATTGTGCCGCCGGACTCGGCCTTCCATTCCCAGACTTTTTCCAAAAACTTCTCGCGCCCCATCTCACGGCGGCCAACATTGTTGCCTTGCGCGGCCAGTTGACGCTCCACCACCATTTGCGTTGCGATGCCCGCGTGATCCGTGCCCGGTTGCCACAGCGTGTCCTTGCCCTTCATGCGCTGATAGCGGATGAGCGTGTCTTGAATGGTAAAGGTAAGACCATGCCCCATATGAAGGCTGCCCGTCACGTTGGGGGGCGGGATCATGATGCAATAGGGTTCCGCCTTAGATGTTGGATCGCAGGCGAACGCGCTGGCCGCTTCCCACTTGGGATACCATTTGGCTTCGGTGGCGGCGGGGTCGTAATTCTTTTCGATAGGCATAGAAGGGATCCTGTACTTTTATAAATTGTTCACGGGTTTCAAGATAAAACGGAAAAGACCCCTAAGTCCACCCGAAAGCAGGAGAAAACGATGCCTTATCGCGATCTTTCCCACCAAGAAATCCTCGCCCTTATGGCCGATGTCCACACCATTGCTCTTGTGGGGGCCAGCGATAAGGAAGACCGCGCCAGCCACGGCGTCATGCGCTTTCTGCAAAGGCAGGGCTATCGCGTCATTCCCGTTAACCCAGCTTTGGCGGGGCGGGAGCTGCTCGGCGAGGTCGTTTACGCCAATCTGGCCGACATTGCCGAGCCTATCGATATGGTGGATATTTTCCGCAATAGCGAGGCCGCAGGCCCTATCACGGACGAGGCCATCGCCAAGGGCGCAAAGGTCGTGTGGATGCAGCTGGAGGTTGTTAACGAACCCGCTGCCGAGCGCGCTCTGGCCGCTGGCCTAAGGGTCGTCATGAACCATTGCCCCGCCATGGAGCTGGGGCATTGAGGGGGCGTCCTAGGCCGTTCTTTTGGGCGCGGGTTTTTCCGTGATCGCATAAGCCTTGCCGCTTGGCGTGAACGAGGCGAACAGCGCATCGATAGAGGCGGCATAAAGCCCGTCGCGGTGCTGCGACGGCGTGGCATACTCCGTGTCCAGATGCAAAAAACCGAAAAAGAGCCCCTGCAAAGCAGCCGCCGCTGTGGCGGGAGCCCATGGAGCGGCCAGTTGGCCGTTCTTTTCGGCCTGATGTAAAATACGGATTAGGCGATCACGCACGCGATTACGCGATTCCGTGTTGCTGGCGCTTAGGGCTTGCATCTCGGCAACATATTCGCAGCGTTGTGTCAGGATGGTAAAAACACGCCGCCGCATCGGATCGTTCAGCATGGCGTGAAGAGTCTCTAGCCCCGTTTTATGGAGAAGGCCCAAGGGGTCGTCGCTAGAGTCCTGAGCTAACCGCTCTAAAAGAGCCTCGTTGGGTGAGAAAACCTCGGTCGCCAAGGCCGTCAGCAAAGCCACCTTGTCCTTAAAATGCCAGTAAATCGCGCCGCGCGTCACGCCCGCAGTTTCTGCGATTTCCTGCAAGGACGCCCGCGCCACGCCGCGTTCGTAAAACACGGTTGTGGCCGCGGTCATAATGGCCTCACGGGTCTTTTGCGATGCTTCTTTTGTTTTACGGGCCATTGGATGTTCAGGGGTTAGGGTTCAGAAAAATTATCCTCCCCTTGCGGGAGGGTCGAAATTGCGTAGCAATTTCGGGGAGGGGTTAGAATTTGATCAGGCATGACAGTTTGACCCCTCCCCGAAAAATTATCCCCCTTCGGGGTCTTATTTTTCGACCCTCCCGCAAGGGGAGGGTGATTTTGACTTGTTTACTCTGTTAAAAGTGAACTGTTTTGGGGATAGTCTCTAGCCTTCCTTGATCATTTTTTCTCTTGACAAACATACATACATGAATGTATGTTATCAACTGAATTCTTGAGGAGGATTTGAAATGCCGATGGATTGTTTGGTTAATTTTCTGTTAAAGTGCTTTACCTGCTTGGGAAATAGGTGCGCTATCAGGGCGCTTTTTTCCCGACCCCATCCCGCGAAAGACTATAACATGATGAAATTCAACACTGTTTTTCTTTCGTCTTGGCTTTTGGCCGCTTTGCCTCTTTTGGGCGGTTGCGCCGTTGGCCCAGACTTTAAAACGCCGGAGGCTCCGACTGTCGCTTCCTATGGCGAAAACGGGATGCCAAAGGCCACGGCTGGTGCCAAAACCTCGCTGGGCGGCGTTCAACGCTTTTTGGCGGGCGGCGATGTGCCTGCCGCGTGGTGGACTTTGTTCGAATCCGCGCCGCTCAACGATTTGATCACGCAAGCTGTTAAAGCCAACCCGTCGCTGGAAGCCGCCCGCGCCTCTCTTCGAGTCGCGCAGGAAACGGCGACGGCAAGCTACGGCGGCTTTTTCCCATCACTGGATGGCAGCGCCTCGGACAATCGCAAAAAAACGTCGGCGGCAGGGCCATATACGCTGTACAACGTCGGCGTTTCTGTTTCCTATACGCCCGATATTTTTGGCGTGACGCGTCGCACGACCGAGGCGGCGGATGCCGCCGCCACCGCGCAGCGGTTCGAGCTTGAGGCCGCCTATTTGACGCTGACGGATAATGTTGTCACGACGGCGGTACTAGAAGCCTCGCTGCGTGAGCAGATCAAGGCGACACAAGAGATCATTGCCGCGCAGAAAAAACAGTTAGAGCTGACAAAAGCGCAGCTGGACGCCGGCGCTATTGCGGCGCCTGCCTATCTGGCGCAAGCGGCTACCGTCTCGGCCAGCGAAACGGCACTTCCTCCGCTTGAAAAGCAATTGGCGGCCTCGCGGAATTTGATGGCGGTGTTGCTAGGGCGTTTCCCCAGCGAAGGCGTAGGCGCGACCTTCACGTTGGCTTCGTTCAAGCTGCCCAGCGATTTGCCGCTCACGTTGCCCTCCAAACTGGTGGAGCAGCGCCCCGATATCCGCACCGCGCGCGCCAATCTGGAAGCCGCCAATGCCGAGATCGGTATCGCGATGGGCGCAATGCTGCCGCAGTTTCCTTTGACGGCTAGCTATGGCGTGAGCGCGGGCGAAATCGCCAGCCTGTTCACGCCCGGCACGGCTTTGTGGGGGCTGGGTGCGGGCTTGCTGCAACCACTCTTCAAAGGCGGCGAACTCCTGCACAAAAAACGCGCCAAAGAAGCCGCTTTTGATGCCGCTGCCGCGCAGTATCGCGCCACCGTTCTGGCCGCCTTTCAAAACGTTGCCGATAGCCTGAAAGCTTTGGAGAGTGACGCCGCTTCGCTGAAGGCGCAACTGGCGGCTGAACAAGCCTCGGCCCAGTCGCTTGCGCTAACGGAAACGCAATTCAAGGCGGGCGCGATCAATTACGTCGCCCTTCTGGCCGCGCAAAGCTCTTATCAAACCGCCAAGATCGCGTTGATCAAGGCTAAGGCCTCACGCCTGTCCGATACCGCCGCTTTGTTTCAAGCGCTGGGCGGCGGCTGGTGGGGACGGACAGCAGAAAACGGAGAAGCCCAATGAAGAAACGCATGGCTATCATGCTGGTTTTATGCGTCCTCGTGTTAGGGGGCGTATTTGGATTTAAACTCTTTGGCAAGTCGATGATGATGAAGGGCATGGCGGCGATGAGCAACCCGCTTCAGACGGTTTCGACCATCACGGCCACGTCCCTGCCTTGGCAAAGCGAGCTTAAGGCCGTGGGCACGCTGCGCGCGGCCAAGGGCGCGGATCTGTCGCCCGAAATCGGTGGCATTGTGGAAAATACCTTTATGGAATCCGGCCAAGATGTGGATGAAGGTACGGTTTTATTCCAACTGCGCAGCGGTGACGATATTGCCAAGTTGCAGGCTCTTGTCGCGCAGGCGAGGCTGGCCGAGCTTACCGTGGCGCGTGATCAGGCCTTGATCAAAACGCAAGCCATCAGCCAAGCGACGCTAGAGACCGATATGGCGGGGCTGGAAAACCTGAAGGCGCAGATCGAGGCGCAAAACGTCACGCTGCAAAAGAAAACAATTGTCGCGCCTTTTTCGGGACGCCTTGGGATCCGGCAAGTCGATGTCGGCCAGTTTGTACCTGCGGGCACGACGATGGTGACGCTGCAACAACTGGATCCTTTGTTTATGGATTTCTTTGTGCCGCAACAGGAGCTGGCGAGAATTCAGGTTGGCCAGAAACTGGCCGTAAGCGCCGATGCTTATAAGGATAGGATCTTTGAGGGCGAGATTGTGGCCATCGGGGCCAAGGTGGATGACAAAACGCGCAACATCGACGTGCGGGCGTCGCTTAAGAATCCAGATAAAGTCTTGCGTCCCGGTATGTTTGCCTCAGCGGCGCTATCCACGGGCGCACCGCAAGCCTTTGTGACGTTGCCGCAAACGGCGATCACGTTCAATCCCTATGGCAGCACGGTTTATATTATCAAGGACGGCGGCGTGGACGAGGGCGGGAAGCCCAAGAAAACTGCGACGATGACCTTTGTGGAAACAGGCTTAACGCGCGGCGATCAAATCGCGGTTTTGAAGGGCGTTGCCGAAGGCGATGAGGTCGTGACCGCAGGACAACTTAAGCTGCGCAATGGCTCTTCCGTGATTATCAATAACACGGTTGTGCCGACGAACGATGAAAATCCGGCCCCCAAGGATCGATAAGTCATGAATTTCACCGAAATCTTTATCCGTCGTCCTATTCTGGCCACCACTGTCAGCTTGCTGATTTTGGTTTTGGGGCTTCGCGCCGTTTTTATGCTCCCCATTTTGCAATACCCGCGAACCGAAAATGCGGTGGTCACGGTCACAACCGTTTATTATGGCGCGGATGCGGATATCGTGGCGGGCTTTATAACCACCCCGCTTGAAAACGCTATCGCGCAGGCGAACGGCATCGACTACATGACCTCTAACAGTCAAAGCGGCGTTAGCACGATCACGGCCAATTTGCGCCTCAACCACAATTCCAACAACGCGCTGTCGGAAATCACGAACAAGGTGAACTCGGTCATCAATCAATTGCCGCCGCAGGCGCAAAAGCCCGTGATTTCGATGAGCATCGGCCAGACCATCGCCGCGATGTATATCGGCTTTCGAAGCAATAGCCTTTCGCGGGGCAGTATTTCCGATTATCTTTTGCGCGTCGTGCAACCGCGCTTGCAAGCTGTTGAGGGCGTTCAAACGGCGGCGATTTTAGGGGCGCAGAACTTTGCCCTGCGGGCATGGCTTGATCCGGAAAAATTGGCGGCTCATGGCTTGACGGCGGCTGACGTGTCGGCGGCTTTGGCAAAAAATCATGTCATTTCCGGCCTTGGCATGACCAAGGGTCAAATGGTGCAGGTCAGCCTTAGTGCTTCCACCGATCTGCGTTCCTTGGACGAATTTCGTGAGATGATCGTCAAGCAAGAAGGCGGCGCGATCCTTCGCCTTAAGGATGTGGCCAACGTTACGCTTGGCTCTGACTCGTATGATGAGCGGGTTGGCTTTGACGGCAAGGATGCCGTTTATATCGGTATTGAAATCGCCCCTACCGCCAATTTGCTGGATGTGATCGGGCGTATCCGAACCGTTTTTCCTACCATTCAGGATGAGCTTCCCACAGGGCTTGAGGGCGAAGTCATTTATGATTCCACAAAGTTCGTCAACAACGCGATTAACGAAGTGGTGTGGACGCTGGGTGAAGCGGGGCTTATCGTCACGCTGGTCATTTTTCTGTTCCTTGGCTCGCCTCGTTCGGTTTTTATTCCCACGATTGCCATCCCGCTTTCGCTCATCGGCGCGTTTACGATGATGATGCTCTTTGGCTTTTCGATCAATCTTTTGACGTTGCTCGCGCTTGTTCTGGCCATCGGCCTTGTCGTCGATGACGCGATCATCGTCGTAGAAAATGTTGACCGCCATATGGAGGAAGGGCTTTCGCCCCTTGACGCGTCGATTAAGTCGGCGCGTGAGTTGGCCGCCCCTATTTTGACTATGACGACGGTTTTGATTGCCGTTTATCTGCCCATCGGCTTTCAAACGGGATTGACGGGCGCGCTCTTTACCGAGTTTGCCTTTACGCTTGTTGGCGCGGTCACCGTCTCCACGATTGTCGCCCTGACGTTGTCGCCCATGATGTGTTCGAAGTTTTTAAAGCCGCATCGCCATGAAAGCACCGTCTGGCACGAAGAGCTGGTCGATTGGCTGGAGGTGAAGTTTGAGCATCTGCGCCAAAGGTATGAGCGCGTGTTGGATCGCAGTTTTAATTTTCTTCCCGTCACAGTCGTTTTCTCTGTGATCGTTTTGGGGAGCACTTATTTTCTGTACACGACCTCACGCGCTGAGCTGGCCCCGCAAGAGGATCAAGGCGTGGTCATGGCCTTTGCCACCGCCGCGCCCGACGCGACGCTAGAGCAGCGCCTTTTATACTCCCGCGAGGCGTATAAGATGTTTTCTGCCTATCCTGAAACCGAGCATGCTTTTCAGCGCGACTTTGTCGGCCAATCTTTTTATGGCATGGTGCTGAAGCCGTGGAATAAGCGTTCGCGCACGTCTAATGATCTTCAGCCGCTTCTTCAGAAGGATATGAGCAGCATCACTGGCCTAAAGGCCGTGGCGTTGCAGCCGCCGTCGTTGCCAGGGGCTCGCGGCTTGCCCGTCCAGTTCGTGATCAAGACGACGGAAGGCTATGATCGTCTGCAACAAGTCGCCGATGATTTCTTGAAAACCGCGTTGGCCAGCGGCACGTTCATGTTTTTGGATACGGATTTAAAGTTCGATCTTCCCCAAGCCACGGTGCAGATTGACCGCGACAAGGCGGCGCAAATGGGCCTGTCGATGAGCGATATCGGTGGGGCGCTTAGCTCAATGCTGGGCGGCGGCTATGTCAATTATTTTAGTTTTTCGGGACGGTCCTATAAGGTTATCCCGCAAGTCGAGCAAAAAAGCCGCCTGAATAGCGATCAGTTGAAGGATTATTATATCACGACCTCTAGCGGCGATTCTGTGCCTCTTTCCACCATCGTCACGATGACGACCAAGGCCGTGCCCCAGACGCTTAATCATTTTCAACAGATGAATGCCGCGACTATTTCGGGCATGATGTTTCCCGGCATTGGTCTTGGTGATGCGCTCACAAAACTGGATGGCATGGCTCAAGCGTCTTTGCCGCAAGGCTATAGCGTCGATTACGGCGGGCAGGCGCGTCAGTTTGTGCAGGAAAAAAGCGGGTTTGTGATGACCTTTTTGTTTGCGCTTGTCATCGTCTATCTTGTTTTATCCGCGCAATTTGAAAGTTTCCGCGATCCCATCACAATCCTGATTTCTGTGCCAATGGCCATTGCGGGCGCTTTGCTTTTTATCTCTTTGGGTCTGCACGGCGCGAGCGTCAACATTTATACCCAAGTCGGCCTTGTGACTCTGATGGGCCTTATCAGCAAGCATGGTATTCTTATCGCCGAGTTCGCCAATAAGCTGATGCTGCAGGGGATGAGCAAGCGGGAGGCCATCGTTCATGCCTCTGGCGTGCGTCTACGTCCCATTTTGATGACCACAGCCGCCATGGTGCTGGGCGTCATGCCGCTGGTGATCGCAACGGGCGCGGGCGCTTTATCGCGGTTTAATATGGGGCTTGTTATTGCGGCGGGGCTTTCGATTGGTACGCTATTTACGCTGTTCGTCCATCCCGCCGTTGTTCTTATGATCGGCGAAGATCACAGCAAGAAGGCGGCTGCACCTAATACCTAATACAACCCGCCTGTGCCTTCGGTGGCTGAGGGGTTGGTGGGCATAGCGGGTGTGGCGGCAGGCGCTGTGCCGCTCGGCGCTGTTCCCTCGGGTATCGTTCCATCAGGTGTGGCTGCGGGAGGGTTAACGCCGTTCGCAAACTCACCCGTGACGCTGCCGTCCAGAACGGGGCGCGTTTCCGCTTCCTTGGGCTCCGTATCGGGAATAAAGGCTTCCCAAATACCGGACGGGTTAGTCGAGGGGGTCAGGTTGCCCGTGGCCGGATCGACGCGCACCATGCGAAGACCAGAAGGGATGCGGAACGGTACGGCCATCTTATCTTTCATCGCTTCCGCCATAAAGTTCTGAAAGACGGGGATGGCGACGCTCGCGCCCGTTTCATGGCTGCCCAGCGATTGAGGCTCATCAAAGCCGACATAGACCGCCGCGACCAGATCGGGCGTAAAGCCGACAAACCACGCATCGCGGCTGTCGTTTGTTGTGCCCGTTTTGCCCGCGAGGGGAAAGCCCAAAGCTTTGAGCCGTGCGCCTGTGCCGCGCTGCACGACGCCTTCCAGCATCGAGGTCATTTGATAAGCCGTGCGCGGGTCTTGGATTTGCACCCGCGTGTCGGGCATGTCGGGCGCAGCGATCCCTGCGCTCCAGTATTCAAGCTGGCAGCCCTCGCAAGGGCGCGTATCCGCCCGCCAGATGGTGCGACCATCGCGGTCTTGCACGCGATCAATAATGGTCGGCGTTATTTTCTTCCCGCCGTTCACGATCATGCCATAGGCGGCGGCGAGGCGAAGGGGCGTGGTTTCTTTAGCGCCCAGCGAAAAGGACAAAAGGTTCGGCATGTCATCCACGACGCCGAATTTCTTGGCCTCTTCCACGACGGCGTCCATACCGATGGCGTTGGCGAGGCGCACGGTCATGACATTGCGCGATTTTTCGATGCCGACGCGCAGCGGCGTTGCACCATAAAACTCTTGCGAATAATTTTCAGGCCGCCAAAGCGGCATGTTCGGCCCTTGGACATATTCAAACGGCGCGTCCAGAACGAGGCTGGAAGGCGTAAAGCCTTTGTCCAGCGCGGCCATATACACAAACGGCTTAAAGGATGAGCCGGGTTGGCGATAGGCCTGCGTTGCTCGGTTATATTGGCTGATTTTCGCGCTAAAGCCCCCCGTCATGGCAAACACGCGCCCTGTGTGGGGATCCAGCGCGACAATCGCGCCCTGTACGACGGGCACTTGGCGCAGGGTATAGGAACCTGCCGGATAGGCCTTGCCTTTGTCGTCTTTTTTGGCTTCTTCCACCAAAATAACATCGCCAATGTCCAGAACGTCCGCTGGTTTCTTGATGGCAGGGCCAAAGGTATTATCTTTTAGCTCGCGCCGTGCCCAGCTCATCTCCCCCCACGGCAGATGCCCGCGCGTGCCGTCCACGACCGCCAGCTCTGCCTCTTTGGCCGAAAGGCCGATCACAACGGCCATCGTCCATATCTCGCCGCCCGCTGGTACGGGGATAGCCTTTAATTGCGCGTTCCAGTTTTTCAAGGAGTCCAAATGCGCCACGGCGCCGCGCCAGCCGCGATTGCGGCGGTCATAGTCCACAAGTCCGTCGCGCAAGGCTTTCGTTGCCACATGCTGCAAATGCGGATCAAGGCTGGCTTTCACCGCAAGGCCGCCTTCTAATACGGGCTTATCGCCAAAAAGACTTATCAATTGGCGGCGCACTTCTTCGGTAAAGTACTCGCCGCCTTGGACGACTTCCGCCTCATCGCGTGCGCGCGTTTGCAAGGGTTCTGCCGTGGCGGCCTCGGCTTGCTCGCGGGTCAGGCGGCCATCGGCCTCCATACGCGACAGCACCCAATTGCGTCGCGCCACGGCGGCGTCATGATCGCGTACAGGGTGGTAGTTATTGGGCGCTTTGGGCAGCGCCGCCAGATAGGCGGCCTCGGCATGCGTCAGCTCATCCAGTGATTTGTTGAAGTAGTTGAGCGCGGCCGATGCCACGCCATATGAGCGTTGGCCCAAGAAAATCTCGTTCAGGTATATCTCTAGGATGCGGTCTTTGGTGAGCGATTGTTCAAGGCGCTGCGCCAGAATAATCTCTCGCACTTTGCGGGCGATGGAAACTTCGTTGGTCAGCAGCATGTTCTTGGCGACCTGCTGTGTGATCGTGGACGCGCCCATCGGGTGACGATCCCGTCCAACGTTTTGTAGGTTGGTGATGGCGGCGCGGATGATGCCAAAGATGTCCACACCCGCGTGTTCATAAAAATTTTGGTCTTCAGCCGACAAAAAAGCGCTAACAACGAGGGGAGGGATGGCCTTGATCGGCACAAAGATGCGCTGTTCAGCGGCGATGGTGGCCATCATGCGTCCATCATCGGCGTAAAGGCGCGTCATGATCGGTGGCTGGTAGTCCTTAAGGTAGGTGTAGTCGGGCAGATCGTGGCCGTAATGCTGAAAGAGCAAAAACAGCGCGATCACACCACTGACAGCGACCAGAAACAAAAAGGAAAACAAACCAGCCAGAACGCGCATGCAAAACCCGTAAGAAAAGAAGCGAAAGGGGGAAGAGGTATAAGGAGTCCCTGTTCTTTTAGCCCAAACCATCCCGTTTGTAAAAAGCGGAAGAACAAGCCTTTCTTTTTGCGGGCTTTCCCTGCTAAATAAGGAGGTTAGCCCTTCAGAAAAGACCTCTCATGGATATCCTTGGACTCTCATGTTTCGATACAGACAGCGCGGCGTGCCTTGTGCGCGATGGCGTTGTTGTTGCGGCGGCTGAGGAAGAACGCTTTTCCCGCCTCAAGCATGAGGACGGCTTTCCCGAAAACGCGCTGCGTTATGTTTTGCAAGAGGGCGGGATTACGGGCGCGGCGTTGGACGCTGTTGTCTTTTACGAAAAGCCAGCCTTGAAGCTTAAGCGTTTGTCAGGGCCACAGGCGGCGTCCTATCGCGAAAATACGCAAGCGCTTGCGGCGCGGATTCAGGCGACGTGTGGGGCTTCCCCCAAGCTGATCGAGATTGATCACGCGCTTTCCCATGCGGCGCTGGCCTTTTACACCAGCCCGTTTCAGGAGGCCGCTATTCTGGTGGTCGATGGCGTGGGGGAGGTGGCGACGACCAGCCTTTATCGCGGGCAGGGCTCGGCGCTAGAGCTTGTGCGCGAGGTCGCGTATCCGCATTCGCTGGGGCTTTTTTATACGGCGATCACAAGCTATCTGGGGTTTGAGGCGCATGAGGGCGAGTATAAGGTGATGGGGCTGGCTCCCTATGGCCAGCCGCTTTATCGGGACGTTTTAAGCGGTTTAATTGCGTGGCAAGAGGACGGCGGTTTTACGCTGGATCTGTCTTGTTTTTCTATGGACGCGGGAGAGTTAGAGGTTGGCCCCAAGCTGGCCGCGCTGCTTGGCGGCGCGCCGCGAGAGCCGGAAGCCCCTCTTTCGCAAAGGCATAAGGACATTGCCGCCTCGCTGCAAAAGGTGATGGAGGAAGCCTTGCTGCATTTGGCACAAGGCGCGAAAGAAGCCACAGGCCTAAGCCACCTTTGCCTGACGGGTGAGATGGCGCACAACATCGTTGCCAATGCGCGGCTGCGTGATGCGAAAATCTTTGATGATCTTTTCATCCCGTTTGCGGCGGGCGATGGCGGCGCGGCACTTGGTGCGGCGCTGCAGGGGTATTATGCGTTGTCGGGCGCACCTCGCCGTTATGACAGGTTGACGCCTTACCTTGGCCCCGCCTTTTCGGACGAGGCTTGCCGCGCCGCGTTGGATCGGCAGGGTGTGCGCTATGAAGTGTTGCCGCGTGAGGCGCTGCTTTCGCGGGTCGCGAAGCTTTTGGCCGAGGATAAGGTGGTCGGCTGGTTTCAAGGACGTATGGAGTTCGGCCCTCGCGCCCTTGGCAACCGTAGCCTTTTGGCCAATGCGCGGCGTGGCAGCATGAAGGAAACGCTCAACGAGCGCGTCAAGCACCGTGAGGCGTTCCGTCCCTTTGCGCCCGTTGTGCTGGTCGAACAAGCGGCGACCTATTTTGAGCTAGAGGGCGAAAGTCCCGCCATGCTTTATGCAGCGCAGGTTCGCCCCGATCAAAGAGAGGTGATTCCTGCCGTGACGCATATTGATGGCTCGGCGCGGCCCCAGACTCTCCGGCGCGAGGACAACCCTCTTTTCTACGATTTGATCGTGCAGACGGCGGTTTTGACGGGCGTGCCCGTTTTGGTCAATACGTCCTTTAACCGGCGCGGTGAGCCGATTGTGGCCTCGCCCGACGATGCGCTGACGTGCTTTAAGGAAACGGCTATCGATGCGCTGGTGCTGGGGTCGTTTTTGGTGGTTTCCCAACAAGGGGCAAAGCCATGACGTCTTTTCTCAAGCGGCTTCATGGTTGGGCGCGGGGCGTGCTGAGGCCTTTATGGGATATTTTGATGCCGCCCCTCTGTTTGGGCTGCGATGCGCATGTCACAGAAAACCAGACCCTTTGCGCCGCGTGCTGGAAGGCGATTCATTTCGTGAACGCGCCTTTCTGTCCGTGTTGCGGCGCGCCGTTTGATTCGCCGATGGGTGAGGGCGCGTTATGCAGCGTGTGCCTTGCCGAGACGCCCGCCTTCACGGCGGCGCGGAGTGTCTTTTTGTATGATGAGGCCAGCAAGCCCCTTTTGCTGCGCTTTAAACATGCCGATCAATTGCAGGGGTTGCCGTTGTTTGTGCAGGGGCTCGCGCGGGCGGGGGAAGTTTTTTGGCCGGAGGTTGACGGAATCGTTCCCGTCCCGTTGCATCGCTGGCGGCTTTTGAAGCGGCGCTATAATCAGTCTGCCTTGTTGGCCACCGCCTTGGGCAAGCGCGTTCAAAAGCGGGTTTTGGTCGATGCCTTGGTGCGCGAGAGGCCTACGCCGCCCCAAGGGCACTTTTCGAAAAAGCAGCGCCTTTTGAATGTGCGTGGCGCGTTTGCCCTGCGCGGCGGCGTGGACGTGCGTGGCCTTAAGCTCATTGTGGTGGATGACGTAATGACGTCGGGCGCGACGGTTAATGAATGTGCCCGAATCCTCCTTGCGGCGGGGGCAGCGCGGGTGGATGTCCTGACGCTGGCGCGGGTTAAGGGCGCGGATTGATTCTGGGGATAACAGCCTGAACCATCAGATTCATAAGAGAAAATCGTGGTTAAAAGGAGTGGGCGTCACGAAAGGGGGCTTTTTAAGCTTAACATCGCTGCGATATCTCTTGCTTTTTGCGTGGGTGAGTCTATGATGCGTTGCAAATCCGATGGTTAGTATGAGCGGTGGGCCAAAAGCCCGCCTTTTTTATTGCCCAAAGCGGGTGGTTTCCAAAACAGATTAGGTTCACAGCAAGGTTTAGGACGAGGTTCGAAAATGGAATTGTTGCATGTTGCCGATGCGGTCGCGCGTGAAAAGAACATTGAGCGCGATGAGGTCTTGGAAGCGATGGAGCAGGCTATTCAAAAAGCTGGCCGCGCCAAATATGGCTATGAGCATGATATCCGTGCGACGATCGACCGCAAGACGGGCGAAGTTCACTTGCAGCGCTATTTGCTGGTCGTCGAAACGGTTGAAGAAGAACATACGCAGCTGACGTTGAAAGCCGCGCGTAAGACCAAAGCCGATGCCGCGCTGGGCGAATACATTATTGACGACCTTCCCCCCATCGATCTGGGCCGCATCGCGGCGCAGACGGCCAAGCAGGTTATCGTGCAAAAAGTGCGCGAAGCCGAACGTCGTCGCCAGTTTATCGAATACAAGGATCGCGTGGGCGAAATTATCAGCGGCACGGTCAAACGCGTCGAATACGGCAATATCACTATCGATTTGGGCCGCGCCGAAGCGCTTTTGTCGCGTGATGAAAGCTTGCCGCGCGAGCATTTCAAGAATGGCGACCGCGTTCGCGCCTATATCTTTGACGTGCGCGAAGAGCAGCGCGGCGCGCAGATTTTTGTCTCGCGCACCCACCCCGTCTTTATGGCCAAGTTGTTCTCGCAAGAAGTGCCTGAGATTTATGACGGCGTGATCGAAATCAAGTCCGTGGCCCGTGACCCCGGAAGCCGCGCGAAGATCGCCGTGCTTTCGAATGACAGCTCGATCGATCCCGTCGGCGCGTGCGTCGGCATGCGCGGCAGCCGTGTTCAAGCGGTTGTGGGCGAACTTCAAGGCGAGAAGATTGACATTATTCCTTGGTCGCAAGATCCGGCCACGTTTGTCGTGAACGCGCTGGCTCCCGCCGAAGTTGCCAAGGTCGTGCTGGACGAAGACAACCACCGTATGGATGTTGTTGTGCCGGATGAGCAGCTGTCGCTGGCCATTGGCCGTCGTGGGCAGAATGTGCGCCTTGCCTCCATGCTCACGGGCTGGGACATCGATATTCTGACCGAGAAGGAAGAGTCCGAGCGCCGTCAGGAAGAGCTGCGTAGCCGCACCGAATTGTTCATCGAAGCCCTGTCGGTTGATGATGTGATTGCCCATTTGCTGTGCAGCGAAGGCTTTACCCGCGTCGAGCAGATTGCCGACACGCCTGCCGATGAGCTGGCGGAGATCGAAGGCTTTGATATCGAGGTCGGGAGCGAGCTGCAACAACGCGCTCGTTCATGGCTGGCTGAAAAGGCGGCGAAGCTTGAATCCACGCGCCTTGATTTGGGCGTAACCGACGATGTGATGGGGCTTGCCCATATGACGGTTGAGATGGCCGTGAAGCTGGGAGAAAAGGACCTTAAGACCCTTGACGACGTTGCTGATTTGGCGGGCGATGAGCTGCGCGAAATCGTGGGCGAAGACGAGATTACGCTCGCGCGTGCGAATGACATAATTATGGCGGCCCGTGCGCATTGGTTTGCGGATGACGCTTCTGCTCCTACTGAATAAGATGAGGACCAACGGAAGATATGTTGATGGTAGAAACTTCCTCACGCGATGCCACGGACACGCAGGCGGCCTTTGTGTCGCCAGCGGAGCGCCGTTGCCTTGTCACGGGCGAGTCTAAAGCCAAAAGCGATCTGATCCGTTTTGTCGTCGGCCCCGCGAATGTTGTTGTTCCCGACCTCACCTTACGCTTGCCTGGGCGTGGCCTTTGGGTGAGCGCGACGCGCGAGGCGCTGACCCGCGCGATCACCAAAAACCTGTTCTCCCGTGCGGCCAAGACCAAGGTCACGGTTCCCCCCGATCTTCTGGATCAAGTCGAAACGCTGCTTGCGCGGCGGTGCCTGTCGCTTTTGGGCCTTGCCAAAGGCGCGGGCGCGATTGTCACGGGACAGCCCCAAATCGAACATGCTCTTTCGCATAGCGGTTTGGCGTCGATCCTTTTGGCAGCCGATGCAGGGCGCGATTGCCGCAAGAAACTTTCTCGTGCCCATGTGACTGAGGCAGGTTTTTCGCGTACCGAGCTGGGCGCGGCGCTGGGTCATGATCATCTTGCCTCTGTGGGATTGAAGCCCCACGCCCTAACGGAAAAGCTTCAAAAGGAATGCGCACGCTGGCAAGGGGTCAGGGCCAAGGACAGTGATTTAACCGATAAAGACACGACGGAAAGCAGTGAAGAACGATGACGGATAAAGAGCCTAAAAAAGTTCTCAGTCTTGGTGGCAAGCCTACGCTTGAGCTGAAAAAGACGCCTGTTGCTGAAGTTAAAGTCAGCGGCGGCGCAGCGGGTGGCGCGGGCAGCGTGCGCCAAAGCTTTTCGCATGGTCGGTCTAAGACCGTCGCGGTTGAAGTCAAGCGCAAGCGCACCGATAGCGCCTCGCCGACCGTCGTTAAAAAGGACGGCGTGACAGGCGCGCGTGCTAGCGCCTTGGGATCCAAGATTGCCGTTGGTGGAGCCGCTCCTTCTGGGGCAGGTCGCCAACTGACGCAAGAAGAGCGTGAATCGCGCATGCGCGCGCTACGCGGTGCGGTGATCGATAATGAAAGCCGCCGCAAAATCGCGGAAGAGCTAGAGCAAGAGCAGGTCTTTGAGTCTGCGCCCCAACCTGAAGAGCCTGTTGCTGAAGATATTACGCTTTCTCCGCGTGAAAGACTCCGTCAGCGTGAGATGGAAGAGCTGCAACAAATTCAGGCGCAAGAACGCGTCGATAGCGAACAGCGTAAGCTGGATGATGAAAAACGCGCCAAGACTCTTGCCGCCAGCGGCATGCGCCGTGGTGAGGGCGAACGCGGCAAGGCAGGCGGGATGCGCGGTGCGGACATGACCGCCGAGCACGCTTTGTCCCTGTCGCCGCGTCGTGGTGTGGCCCCTGTTGTCACCACGGAAGAAGAGTCGGATGAAGGCGGCGCTCGTCGTGGACGTGGCGGACGCGGTGCGCCCCAGCAACGGCGCAGCAGCGGCGCACCTTCGGGTGATCGTCGCCGTGGCGGCAAGATGACCGTGACGCAGGTTTTAGAGGGCGAAGAGGGTGGACGCCACCGCTCGGTTGCTGCGATGCGTCGCCGCAGTGAGCGTGAAAAACGTCAAGCGATGGGGACCCAAGAACAAGTCAAGCAAGTGCGCGATGTTATTATTCCTGAAGTCATCACGGTGCAGGAATTGGCCAACCGCATGGCCGAGCGTGGCGTGGACGTTATCAAATCGCTGATGAAAATGGGCGTGATGGTAACAATTACGCAAAGCATCGATGCCGATACGGCGGAATTGGTGGCGACCGAGTTCGGCCATCGCATTAAGCGCGTGGCGGAATCGGATGTTGAATCGGGTCTGTCGCTTATTGAAGATACGGCGGAAAACATGCTGCCGCGTCCCCCTGTCGTCACGGTCATGGGCCATGTCGATCACGGCAAGACTTCTTTGCTGGACGCTTTGCGCTCGACCGATGTTGTCGCGGGCGAAGCAGGTGGCATTACGCAGCATATCGGCGCGTATCAGATTGTTCTTCCCAAGCCGATGCACGGTTTTGACCGCATCACCTTTATTGATACCCCGGGCCATGCGGCCTTTACCGAAATGCGCGCGCGCGGCGCGAACGTCACGGATATCGTGGTGCTGGTCGTCGCCGCCGATGATGGCATTATGCCGCAAACGATTGAAGCCATTCGCCATGCCAAGGCGGCTGGCGCGCCGCTTATTGTGGCGATCAACAAATGTGATTTGCCTGCCGCCAATCCGGATCGTGTTCGCCAAGAGCTTCTCTCGCACGATGTTCAGGTGGAAGAAATGGGCGGCGAGGTTCTGTCGGTCGAGATTTCGGCGAAGAAGCGCACAGGCCTTGATAAGCTGCAAGACGCGATCTTGTTGCAGGCGGAAATCTTGGATCTGAAGTCAAATCCTGACCGCGCCGCCGAAGGCGCTGTGGTTGAGGCTAAGATGGAAAAGGGTCGCGGCTCGGTCGCTACCGTTTTGATCCAACGCGGCACGATCAAGGTTGGCGATATTTTTGTGGCGGGCGCAGAGTGGGGACGCGTTCGCGCCCTTATCAACGATCACGGCAAAAATGTGCCAACGGCTGGCCCCGCCATGCCTGTCGAGGTTATTGGCCTGAATGGCACGCCTGTGGCGGGCGATGAGTTGGCCGTTGTGCCGACCGAAAGTCGCGCGCGGGAAATCAGCGAGTTCCGTATGCGTCGCCGTCGCGCTTTGGCTTCGGCCACGACGCAACGCGGTACGCTTGAACAATTGATGGAAAACATCAAGGCCGGATCGGCCAAGGAGTGTGCCGTTTTGATCAAGGCTGACGTGCATGGCTCGGTTGAGGCGCTCAAAACAGCGCTGGTCAAATTGTCCGAGGATAATACCGAGGTCAAGGTGCGCGTTCTGGATGCTGCGGTTGGCCCTATCACGGAGTCCGATGTCACGCTGGCGAACGCGTCGCACGCGATGATTATTGGCTTTAACGTTCGTGCCAACCCGCAGGCTCGTGAAATGGCCAAGCGCGACGGCATTGAAGTGCGCTATTACTCGATCATCTATAACGTGATCGATGATGTGCGGCAGGTTCTGACGGGCATGCTCGCCCCAGAGTTGCGCGAGAAGTTCCTTGGCAACGCGCAAATCCTGCAGGTATTTAACATCACCAAGGTGGGCAAGGTTGCGGGCTGTAAGATCACCGAAGGCATCGTCAAACGCGGGGCCAAGGTTCGCCTGCTTCGCGACAACGTCGTGATCCACGAAGGCGCTTTGAAGACGCTTAAACGCATGAAGGACGAAGTCAAGGAAGTGCGCGAGGGCTATGAATGCGGCATGGCGTTTGAAGCGTACGACAACATGCAGGCCGACGACGTGATCGAATGCTTTGAGATTGAAGAGATCGCACGGTCGTTGTAGGGGGGCATTCAGGATTCTGGATTCGGGATTCAGGGAAGAAAAGGCTTCGTGGCGGCGCGAGGCAATCCATCACCTGAAATGGCTGAGAAGAGCGCCAGTCTGAAATTTAGGAAATGCATAACTACGCTTCCTGTAGCCACTTGCGACGACGAATAATAGAGTGTGTAGGATGATGAAAAATAGGGGGAAAAGAACGTGACCCATCTTTCAATATATTTCGTCCAGTGGTTGACATTAATTGCTCTCTTTTCGATCGCGGTGATGTCACCTGGGCCTGATTTTGTTGTTGTGGTTCGTAATTCTGTGGCGCATTCACGACGCGCTGGTGTTTTTACGGCACTCGGTCTTGGTCTTAGTATCCTTGTTCATGTGACGTACACTGTTGCAGGCATTGCGACGCTGATTGCGCAATCAATTATGCTCTTTAATGTCATTAAGTACGCTGGTGCGGCCTATCTTATCTATCTTGGCATTCAAGCCCTTCGCTCGCACGGGATGGGACGGGCGACGGTTGATCGGGCGCTGAAAGCTGAAAAGAAGATTAAGCCTGTGTCCGATGCTGCGGCATTTGGGTCTGGCTTTTTGACGAACCTTCTTAATCCCAAGGCGACGTTGTTTTTTTTGGCCATTTTTAGCCAGATTATCAAGGGGGATACGCCCATAGTGTGGATGGCTGTATATGGCATTACATGTAGCGTTATTATTACGGCTTGGTTTAGCCTTGTGGCTTTCGTGTTGACGCAAGCGAAAGTCAGGAATGCGTTTCTGAAAGCTACAAAATGGATTGATCGTGGCTGTGGACTGGTTTTGATGGGGCTTGGGATTAAGGTTGCCTTGAGTTCGCGGTAATACCAATCAGCCCATGAATAGACCCGTGAAGAAAAAAAGGAAATGGGATCCCCGCTTTGCCCTTTCGCCCGCCGCAAGCGCGGCGGGACGAGGGCGCGGGGATGACGATAGTGGGTTAAATTAAAACATAAATCTTGTCATTCCCGCGTAAGCGGGAATCCCGTTTGTTTTCTTTCATCACAATCACTTTACCGGAGTTAGATTTTAAGCGGGGATCCAGTTTGGCTTTCCGTTAGCCTTACTTCTGATTTTGTGGCGCGGCAGGGGCTTGGGCCTTGTGTGAGGGGCGCGATGGGGCAGCTTCATGGTGTCTTGTTAGGTTTGGACTGAAATGTTCCGCAGCGTCCAAAATCTTTTGCGCGAGGGTTTCGGCCAGCGGATTTTCCTTAAAAGCGCCTTGCTCAGTCAGCGTTCGCAAAAGCGAATAGCCCTTGGCTGGATTCTTTTGAATGGCCTCCTGCATCCACGTTCTATAGGGATCATTAGAAAGCTGAATCTTAAGGCGCTGGCTCCACGATGAATTTGTGCGGCTTGCCTTAAGTAAAGAGCTTCGGATTTCTTGGACGGCAACGTTGATATCTTTTGGCGAGGGAGGCGTTTGCCCATTCATGTCGGCCTCCAGATGCGGCGCAAACCAATAGATGGGGCGATCCGTCAAGAGCCCCATATAACGCCCCCGAATCCATGCGCGGGCGCTTTCTCCCTGCGGGTTGTTCGCAGCGGTTACCTGAAGCGCGAAGCGATCACAGGCCAGCTCTTCCCAAAATTGATCATGTTCTGTCCTGTCGTTTTCTACGACCATCATGGTGTGGGCGACCTCATGAAGATTAACGGTAAGGTGGACATTATAATTTTGAGGGTATTGGACAAGGTGTTTTTCGGGAAGGCCCGTGAACAATGACCACAAGGTTTTGGGGTTCCCTTGAGGTGGAAACAAAAACAACTTGGCGCTGTAAGGAACACCGAGGGCAGAGGGATCTTTAGGTTTACTTTGAGGATAGGGATAGATGACGTGACGTTGCCCCATATCCATAGAAAGAATGGTCTGGCCTTCTGGAAGGGTTTCAAGCTGGCGCAGAAGATCGGGATGATTAGTCAGATGTTCAAGATTGGTATAATTGATGGGGAGATTGAAAGACGCAACTTTCTTCGCTAGATCAAAAGGAATGATTTTACGGATAGCCTCAACCCGACGTGCATTTTCGAAGGGGGATAGAGGCAGGCCGTGGAGGATTTGATCCCAGCCTTCAAAAGTGGATAAATCATGGGAAGAAACCTGATAGCCTGTCAGCGCCCATAGGGCGCGGTTGTTAAGGCCGTTTTGTAAAGGCTGGGGATCGAGAACAAGGGAATGTTTCTTTTTGTTTGTCACTTTTGATCACCTAAGAAATACGTCCTTAGTATAGCCTTTTTGGGGTTATAAATCGTAAAGGACGCGGCTCTAAAATTACTTTCATAAGGCTTTTGTTGATTTTTTTTGCTCTTTTCTATACAGGTGGACGTAGAAGGCGGGGGCGTTTCCCCTCAAGGGTTAATTTTTGTAAACGATAAGCCAGAAAAGAGCGACAACGCGCCATGCGAACACAAAGACAATTAAAGGTCGGGGAAGAAATCCGGCACGCTCTGGCGATGATGTTTCAGCGCGGCGATGTTCCATGGCCGCGTGATTTTATGCCGCCTATCGTGACAATTTCCGAGGTGCAGATCAGCCCCGATTTGCAAAACGCGACGGCGTTCTTCACGATTTTAGGCGGTAGCGTTGAGGCGAAAGAGGTTCGCCGCGTCCTGAACAAAATCGTCGGCTTTTTCCGGCGCGAGATTGCGAAGTCCGTTCGCCTGCGCCTAGTGCCTAAACTGGATTTCAAAGAAGATACCAGCTTTGTTTATGCCTCGAACATCGACCGCCTTCTTAGCGATCCCGCCGTGGCCAAGGATTTGAAGCGCGAGGATCCATCGCTTGAGGCTCAAGCGGCGGATGATGAATAACCCCATTTCTCCTATTCCTCATGGTTGGCTTATCCTCGACAAGCCTTTGGGGCTGACCTCAACGCAGGCGCTGGGCAAAGTGCGGCGGCTGATGGGTGGCAAGAAGGCGGGGCATGGTGGCACGCTGGATCCCCTTGCCACAGGCATTTTGCCGCTCGCGTTTGGTGAGGCGACGAAGATTGTCCCCTATGTCATGGATGGCGATAAGGAGTATCTGTTCACCGTCCAGTGGGGCGAGCAGCGCACCACCGATGACGGCGAGGGTGAGGTTATGGCGGTAAGTGATTGTCGTCCCGATGAAAATTCCATCCGTGCCGAGCTGCCCTTTTTTGTGGGGGAGGTTGATCAGACTCCGCCAACCTTCTCGGCCATCAAGATCGGTGGGCAGAGGGCCTATGACCTCGCCCGCGCTGGCAAGCCGCCCGAGATGACGCCGCGCAAGGTTCGGATTGATGCTTTGGAGCTTATAGGGATGCCCTCGCCGGACAGGGCGGATTTTAAGGTTAAGTGCGGTAAGGGGACGTATGTCCGCTCCTTGGGGCGCGATTTGGCGCTGAAATTGGGGACTTTCGGGTTTATTGCGGCCTTACGGCGCACGAAAGTGGGGCCTTTTACCCTAGAAAATGCTTTTTCTCTGGAAAAGCTGGAAGAATTATCGCATAAGGGCGATGCCTTAACGGCATTGCTTGCGATCGGATCGGCGCTGGACGACATCCCGGGTTTGACCTTGACCGCAAGCGAGGCGCAGCGACTTCGCGCCGGACAATCTCTTTTGATCAAGCCTCATCAGGTGGCTTTGATGGGTGCGCCCGTGATTTTGGCCAGCCATCAGGGCGTTCCTGTGGCGCTTGTCGAAGCCAAGTTCGGATCGTTTGTCGTGGTGCGCGGTTTCACCTTTTAGAAAATAAGGAGTCCCCGATGTCGATGACCAAAGCCCAAAAGCAGGCGATTGTTGCCCACCATGCTCGCGCCAAAGGCGACACGGGTTCGCCCGAAGTGCAAGTTGCAATCCTGACGCGCCGCATTAATGATCTGATGGATCATTTTAACAAGAATAAGAAAGACCACCACTCGCGTCGTGGTCTGCTGATGATGGTAAGCAACCGTCGCGGCCTTCTGTCGTATTTGAAGAAAACCAAGCCCGCTGTTTATGAAAAGTTGATCGCAGAATTGGGCTTGCGGAAATGACGTTAGACTTGGTTTTCCCCGACGCTTGTCGGGGAAAACCTTAGTCGCTGCGTCATTCCGCTGAAAAGCGGGATTCAGACGCGCGGCGCTGGATACCGGCCTTCGCCGGTATGACGATTAGGAGAAAGCTGTGAGTTTCGGAATAGGCCGAGACTTATAAGGGAAGTGGAACACGAAAACTTGTCTGTTGGTTTGTTAGAGATATCGGATACCATAACACCGGAAGTCGATGACGCGTTGTTGCGCGGCCTTACGGCCAATGCACTTGCCCAAAACGCCCCCCCTTATAAGAAAACGGAGCTTTCCATCGTCCGCCGCGATGAGGCGGGCGCGGTTGTCGCTGGCCTGACGGGCAAGACCGTTTGGGGCTGGCTCTATACGGATTCTTTGTGGGTGGATGAAAGCTTGCGTGGGCAGGGCGTTGGCTCGGCGCTGATAAAGGCCGCCGAAGAAGAGGCTCTTAAGCGTGGCTGCCACAGCGCCTATGTCTGGACAGAGAGTTTCGAAGCGCGCGGATTTTATCCCAAGTGCGGGTATACAGAATATGCCGTGATGGACGATTTCCCTATGGGACATCAGAAGATCGGGTTGAGGAAGGGGCTTGCATGAATAGACCAATTTATTTTGATAATCTGTTAGAAGAGGACTGGGAAATTATTCGGAAAGGGCTTGCCGACTATTCTATCCAATATAATCAGCCGCCTTTCGTCGTTGAACCCGCCGCTTTTGTTTGTCGTGATGGAGAAAGACTCGTTGGTGGTTTGTCTGGATGGTCAGCGCGAGGTGGTTTTGACATTGGGGCTTTTTGGGTTTCTCCTGACATGAGAAGACAGGGCATCGGTTCGGAACTAGTCCGTGCCGCTGAAGAGATTGCAAGGAGTCGCGGTTGTTTATCCATCTTTGTATGGACGATGAATTATCAGGCCCCGAATTTTTATGCCAAACATGGCTTTGAGAAGGTTGTTGAAAGGCCAGCTGATAATAACGGAACGGTATCGGTTGGTTTTATGAAAATACTGTCCAAATAGAGCGGATAGGCCAAAAGTTTCTCCCCACCTTAACAGGCTGGGGGACGTGTTTTTCAGGTCAAGCGGCACTGCCGGAAAAACATTAGAGTTTCATGAAGTGTGTCGCAGCATGAGAGCCATGCGCCATGGGGGCGTATGGGATGTCAAAAGTTTGTTGTGGTGGTGAGAGCCGTTAATTAACTCTTGTCCCGCGTCATTCCGGCGAAGGCCGGAATCCAGCGCCGAGTATCTACGAGGCGTATGAGTCATATGCGCGGCAGACGCCGCGCAGCTGGATCCCGCTTTTCAGCGGGATGACGAGGGTTTTGTTGAGAGGAAGGCTTTCAAAACATCATCAGAACAAACAACAGAGAAAACAGAAAGACGGAAAGAAAATGTTTACAGTCTACAGAAAAGAAATGGAATGGGGCGGGCGCAAGCTTGTTCTTGAAACCGGCAAAGTCGCGCGTCAAGCCGACGGCGCGGTGATGATCACGATGGGCGGCACGGCCGTTCTGTGTACCGTTGTCGGTGCGAAAAAACCAAAACCTGGGCAGGGCTTTTTCCCGCTCACGGTTAACTATCAGGAAAAGTATTTTGCGGCTGGCCGCATTCCCGGCGGATTCTTCCGCCGCGAGGGTCGTCCGACCGAAACGGAAACGCTGACAAGTCGTTTGATCGACCGTCCGATCCGTCCCTTGTTCCCCGAAGGCTATCTGAACGAAACGCAAGTGATTGCCACAGTTCTTAGCCACGATCTGGAAAACAACCCCGATATGGTTGCGATGATTGGTTGTTCGGCGGCTTTGACGCTGTCAGGCATTCCCTTCCTTGGCCCGATTGCTGGTTGCCGCATTGGTTATATCAATGGCGAGTATGTTTTGAACCCGACGATCACGCAGCTGGAAGAAAGCTCGCTAGAGCTTTTGATCGCTGGCACACGCGAAGGCGTGCTGATGGTCGAGTCTGAAGCCAAGGAGCTGTCGGAAGAAATCATGCTGGGCGCTGTGAATTTTGGTCATGACCAAATGCAGGCCGTGATTGATTTGATTATCTCGCTTGCTGAAGTCGCCGCCAAGGATCCTCGTGATCTGCCGCCTGCGCCTTATGATCGTCCTGCCATGATTGCCAAGCTTTCCGGCATTATCGGGGCCGATTTGGCAGACGCGTACAGCGAAACAGCCAAGCAGATCCGTTATGCCAAGTTGGATAAGATGAAGGAAAAGGCTTTGGCTGCGTTCGATGAGGCCGATCCTTTGCGTGAGCATGTTTTGGATGCCGTCGAGCAAATGAAGTACGATCACGTTCGCGCCTTGGTTCTTGATACGGGTCGCCGTATCGATGGCCGCGATACGAAAACCATTCGTCCGATTCTGGGCGAAGTTGGCTTTTTGGATCGCACGCACGGCTCGGCTTTGTTCACACGTGGCGAGACGCAAGCGATTGTCGTCACCACGCTGGGCACTGGTCAAGACGAGCAGATCATCGATGCGCTCACGGGCGAATACCGTGAAGCTTTCATGCTGCACTACAACTTCCCTCCGTACTCGGTTGGTGAAACGGGCCGCATGTCTGGCCCTGGTCGCCGCGAAATCGGTCATGGCAAGCTGGCATGGCGGGCGATCCGTCCTTTGCTTCCGGCCAAAGACAAGTTCCCGTACACCATTCGCGTGGTATCGGAAATCACCGAGTCTAACGGCTCATCGTCGATGGCGACGGTCTGCGGCACGTCGCTTTCGCTTATGGATGCGGGTGTTCCTTTGGCGCGTCCTGTGGCGGGTATCGCCATGGGCCTGATCAAGGAGCCGAAGGGCTTTGCCGTTCTGTCCGATATTCTGGGTGATGAAGATCATCTTGGTGATATGGACTTTAAGGTTGCGGGCACGGAAAACGGCGTCACCGCTTTGCAGATGGACATCAAGATCACCTCGATCACGAGAGAAATCATGCAAATCGCTCTTGGCCAAGCCAAGGAAGGGAGACTGCATATTCTTGGCGAGATGGCCAAGGCTTTGACGGGCGCTCGTGAAGGCGTAAGCCAGAACGCGCCTCGCATCACGACGCTCCAGATTCCCAAGGATAAAATCCGTGAGGTTATTGGTTCGGGCGGCAAGGTCATTCGCGAGATTTGCGAAACGACAGGCGCGAAGATCGATATCGAGGATGATGGCACGATCAAGGTCGCGGCGGTTGACTCGGCGGCGGGCGAAGCGGCGATTGCTTGGATCAAGGGCATCGTGGCGGAAGCCGAAGTCGGCGTCATTTACAAAGGCAAGGTCGTCAAGCTCATGGACTTTGGCGCGTTTGTAAACTTCTTGGGATCCAAGGATGGCCTCGTCCATATCTCGGAACTCAGCAAGGAACGCGTTGGCAAGGTTGGCGATGTCGTCACCGAAGGCCAAGAAGTTTACGTCAAGGTTATGGGCGTGGATGATCGCGGTAAGGTTAAGTTGTCGATGAAGGTTGTCGATCAAGCGACGGGCGTGGATTTGTCCGTGACGCAAGACGGCTAATATCAACGGCTTTTTGCGATGATGCTTTTCATTGCAGTAAGAGCCACGCTAAGTCCCTCCCCCTTGCGGGGAGGGGTTGGGGAGGGGGGAGTGACGATGAGCTGAAATCTATGGTTATGGATTATGTTCTGATCATGGGTGGCCAAGTTGCTCTCCCCCCCTCCTAGCCTCCCCCGCAAGGGGGGAGGAAAAGAGAAGGCTCCCTCCCGAAAGAGGGGGGCACTATGTGAGGCGAGAGCGTAAGCAGGTTTTAAAAACAATCCGGCGGTGACCTTTTCGGTTGCCGCCGGATTTTTGTTGGGAGAAGGGGGCTTAGGTCACCTTAAAGAGGCGTAGCTCACTACTTTTTGCAAAAGGCGCTGGGGCAGACCTTTGGGCTGCGGCATGGGGGGTAACATCCCCTTTTCCTTCAGATGGCGCAGAAAATCATCGCGCGGTGACAGATGGACTTTGTGGATCCCATCACAGGTATTCATTAGCTTTTCTTTATGCCATCCGGGGGCGTTGGGTTGTTTTTCGCAATAATTGTCCGCCATAAGGTCGTAAATAGCATAAACATTAAGCCCCACGTTTTGGGCGCCAATAATAGTGTCTGAAACGCACGCGCCGGTGTTCATTCCTGTTATAATAACATTCCGGCAGTTTTTTGATTGAAGGAGTTCCTTTAAGGGGGAGCGATGTTCGTAGTAGAAAGCGTCATTAACAAGTTTAATATAAATAGGTTCGTTCTCTTTTGGCCTGACCGCTTCAAGACCCAATTTTTGTACAAAGGGTGTTCTTTCTTTGGGTTCTTGCGGAGCAAAGGTAAAAGGAGGCTCATGGCCGGAGCCAAAGGCCACCCAAATGGTCAGGATATTATGTTCGCGCAGTCTGTTGGCAAAGATGCGCGCGGCATGTGTAAAATTATGAACCCGTGATTTTGGGAGACTTTTATAAAAGCATGATTGAATATCGATGGCCAGATGAACGGCGTCAAAAGCATTTTTCATAATGATTTCCTGTAAAACAAAGCCTTATTTTTTATACAGACGCATCATGAAAGTAAAAAGAGAAAAAGGGTGTTTTGGCTTGTTATAAGGTCGTTTTTAACCGGATTTATACCGGATCGAGAGGCTTTCTTAATCATTACGATACCGAAACTTAACAAGTAAAGCGTATGGTAGGGGAATGACACTTCAAAGCATTTAACTTAAATTGGAGATAAAAATGGCCCTCTTCGACTCGCGTTTTATTGTGCTTTTTGGCGCAGTTCTTTTTCTTTCAGCGGCCCTCTTTGCCAATGGCGCTTCCTCGGCTCCCTATTAAGCCTCAAGCAGGTCTATCCCCGTTTTGACGGCAAGGTTTTTCCCGTCAGGGGGGAGGCCTTGCGGCGCAAGCTAACCGCGCTGGCTGTCGCTTTGGCCTTTGGCTTGGCGGCAACCGTTGTCTGTTTCTTGCGGCTCAGGACGGGATGCGTGGCGCTTAGGCTGGGCGTCTTGCGCTTCATGACCCGCGCCGCCGTCGGCAGACTCGCCCGTTTCGCCTGATGAAGCGCTTTGATAGAGGGCGCTTGCCGTGTGAGCGTCAGGCTTTTTAAACCCAGCTCCCAAGCCTTTAGAACGAGCGTGGCGCGATCCTTTGCCTCTAGCGTTGCGGGCACGGCAAGCGTCAAGGCGACATCATCCGTGATAAAACTTTGCGTTGCCGCTGCCATGGCCAGCGTGGCGTCAAGTGGCATGGACTCTGCTGTTTCAAAGAGGGCGCGATGCTCGGCTTTAAGTTCCAGCACGGCATCCACCGTGTCGTGCCCGCAGCAAAAGGCGTTCGCGGCGTCGATTTCTTGCGCCGAAAAGCCCAGATGCCCCAGCATGTCAAAGGCAGGATTGTGAAGGTCTTGATCGCTCAGGCCAAGCTTGGCGCGGCAAAGCTCTAACCCGATCACCCAAGGCGTTACCGCAAGGCGCAGATGGTTCACGAAAGGCAGGGCGGCTTCGATGCGCTCCAACGCTTCATCGGGAAGGCCTTTATCACCCAGCGCCGTAAGGCTAATGGCGGGGGCGGCTTTCAGCGTGCGATAGCCTGTGATGTGATCAAGGATCGCCTTTTGATCCTCTGGCGCATAGCCCAGTGTTTCCAGTGCGATCCTCAGCGCGGGGCGGGCGCGGCGCTCAAATATCTCATCGCCAAGCGCATAATCGCAAGCCAACGCGGCCTCGGCCATGACGCCTGCGCTCGCGCTGTCCAGCAACGGCGCAAGGGCGGAGACGGGCGTGATCGTGGTAAGGTGAAGATGCCGAAGGCCATGCTGCCGGACAAGGTGAAGGGCTTCCTCGCTGGCATAACGCGCCGTGGCGATCAAAACCAGATCCGCGCCGGAATCGATGCGGATCGTTTGTGGCAGAACCTCTAGGCGGTCATAGTCGGTCTTTTCATTAAAGGTCGCCCGCAGCCTGTTGCCCAAGGCGCGAAGGGTAGCCTCGCGACCAGCGGTAAAGGCCTCGCAGCTCCCGACTTTTTGGGCGATCCGCGCCGAAGTCGAAGCCGCCGCCGCCGTGACGATGGCCGCCAAGGCCGCCGCCGTGTTGCGCGCAGGCTCGCTGTTATAGGGAAGGGCGAGGCTCATCAGCATCGCAGCAAGGTTGCCCATGTTGATCGCAAGGGGGCGTTCGGCGGAGGCCGTGACGGCTATCTCGTCATAGAAAAGCTCACACAAAAGGACGGCCAGCTTGGTCGCGTGGCGAAGGCCTGCCGCATCGATCCCGCCATCATCTTGACGGAAGGCCAGTAGGTTGAGCGTCGCGCTGGGCGCTGCCACGGCGCTTGGCCCTGATCCCCATTGCGCCATGGTGTCGGTAAAGGCCAGCGTGGTCGTGGCGTGGCTTAGGCTGCTTTCGAAAAAGCTTTGCCATTTCTCGCGTGTGTGCGGCTGCTCGCCGCGCAACAGGGCGTCGATGGTTTCGTTTTGCACAATCAGCGTTTGAGCATTCGGAGCCATTGGCGCAGGCGTAGCGGAGGATCCCGCCGCTTGCTGTCCATAGGCCCAATCAAGGCCAAGGATCGCCAATACGCGCGGCGCGATAACAAGGCGGCCCGTGAGCAAGGCGGCTCGCGTTTCGTCATAGAAGACGGAGGCTGCCTCTTCATCCGGCCAAAATCCTTTTTGCCAGCCACGATAGGTGGCGGCCCCTACCACGCGGTTCAGAACATCCATGACCGAGCGTTCGGGGGCCGAGGCGTGACCATTGGCGCGACGTTGCCATAGCCATGAGGGGATTGTGTTTTCCTCGACCACACGCCGAGCGGTGGGGGCCGATAAATGCAAGGCTTCCTGAAAAGACTGCGCGGCTTCAAGGCTCCATGTCGCAGGCACTTGAAAGGAGGGTCGAAGAACCTCGGCCTCGCTGCCCGCCGTGACAAAATGCATGGCATTCCAAGGGAGGAGAGCGCCCGTAGTAAAAAGTCGTTCCAAGTGCATGGGGGAAACCTTTGTTTTTCAGCGAAATCAAAGTTATCCACAAGATGATGTGGTGCGCCCATTTTATGACACAAAATATAGTGAATTTAAAGAAAAAGATACTCACAGGGGGTGGCTGCATAAGACCTTGGCAAAACCTTGATAAAACCCTTTTGGGATCAGGCTTTGTTAAAAGTTGTTCACACCTTTTTTAGGAATTGGATGGCAAAAGCAAGGGGACGAATGATGGGATAAAATGAACGAAGCCTTTTCTTGGATAAGACAACTCGCCCAGATCGGGACGAAGTTGACGGTAGTGCTGTTCGGACGGCTGGCCTTTACGGATGCCTATGACAACCGTTATTATGTTGTGCAGAAACCAAGGTGGCGGTCTAAGGCAACTGAAAAAAGATGGGTTTTGTACGCGGGCGCTCCTGAGGCGACCAAGGTTCCGCCAGAGGCTTTTGTCTGGCTACATCATCTGTGCGATCAGCCCTTGCCGAAGGTGGGGAGAACCCGTTATGGTAAAGACGTGGAGCACCATCCGAATCTGACGGGCACTGTGGTGGCTTCTTTTCCGTCAGGGTATGGGCTCTCTTTGAAAAAGGGGACATTGCCCCGTCATCGTGATAATCAGGCGTGGCAACCGCCTGCGTGAACAAAAATGAAGTGAAGGAGTTGGTTATGGGACGCAATGCAATTGAAACCGTGCTGGGAGCCGTTGTTTTGGTGGTAGCCGGTTTTTTTCTGGTTTTTGCCTATTCCAGCGCGGATTTGCGTAAGGTCGAGGGCTACACCGTTTCGGCGAATTTCCCGATGGTGGATGGCCTGAAAGAGGGCGGCGACGTCAAGATCAACGGCGTGAAGGTGGGCTCAATTGCCGAGATGAAGCTGATCACCGAACCGGGGCCAGCGCAGTATCTTGTACATATGAAAATGACCCTTTTGCCTTCCGTGGAGTTGCCGACCGACACCATCGCGATGGTGGCCAGCGAAAGCCTTTTGGGTGGCAAGTATTTGTCGCTTGAGATTGGTGTCGATGATGCCATGGTTCCGAAAGATGGCAGCGGCAAGCTAACCCGCACGCAAGCGCCGATGCGTCTTGATGATTTGATCGGGCAGCTTATCTACAGCAAAAAGTCAGAAGCAGCGCCTTCAGCGCCCGCCCCTGCCGCGGCTCCTGCGCCTGCTGCAGCGTCTGCGCCAGCAGCGGCTGAGCCGACGCTCCCGTGAGGACGCGCTTGCTTGCCTTGGGCGGGATTATGGCGGCGTTGGTTATGCCTTTTGCGTCGGCTTGTGCTGCGCCCAGCGTGGAAAAACCCATTGCGGTTTTGCGCGTCTTGGACAAGGTGACGGCGCGGGTTGAGGAAATCAACGTCCAGACGGAAACGCCCTATAAATTCGGCACGCTCTTCATCACGGCGCACAGCTGCCGCGAGACGACCCCCGATGAAACGCCAGAATCGGCGGCTTTTCTGGAAGTCAGCGAAATAAAGGCGGGTCAGACGGAAACGGGCGTTTTTAAAGGCTGGATGTTTGCCTCTAGCCCCGCTTTGTCGGCGATGGAACACCCTGTTTATGATCTATGGCTGATGGGCTGCAAGGGTAGCGCGGCAACGGCGACTCCCTGAAAAAAGGGAATCATGGCGCAGAGCCGGATTTTTTGCTATAATACTGCTCCTTTTCCAGTCAGGTATGAAAACACTTATGAGCCAGCAAGATAAACTCCTCGAACGATTAGAGCTTCTTAAGGACGAACATCGTGATCTTGACGATGCCATTTTGGCTCTCGCGCAACGGTCGGTTCCCGATATGGTGCAATTGGCGCGGCTGAAGAAGCGAAAGTTGGGGCTCAAAGACGATATCCTTCGTCTTGAAAGTCAGTTGCTTCCCGACATTATCGCTTAGGAAGACGGGGCCCATGGCGTCACTTTTTCCTATTTTGATTTTTCTTTGCGGCGCAGCCCTTGGCGGTGCGCTGGCCTATGCCTTGCTGCGTGGGCGCGGCGCGGCGCAGGGCGACCTGATTGACACGTTTAAAGCCTTGGCCGCCGACACGCTGCACCAAAACAGTGCTGCCTTTTTGCAATTGGCGGAAGGCAAGCTGGCGCAGCGTGAGCAAGCGGCCAGCGCGACCCTTGATAAAAAGACCGTGGCGATTGATGCGATGATCAAGCCCGTGCAGGAAACCTTGCGCAAGGTGGATTTGCAGTTACAGGCGATGGAGGTCAAGCGCGAAGGCGCGTATCGTGAGCTGGCGGAAATGGTGACGGCGTCTCGTGAAACGCAAATCCAGTTGCGTCAGGAAACCAGCCAGCTGTTGCAGGCTTTGCGTGCGCCCACGGGGCGTGGCCGGTGGGGGGAGCTTCAACTCCAGCGCCTTTTAGAGATGACGGGCATGTCCGCCCATGCCCGCGATTTCACGACACAGGAAACGGTGGCGGGCGAGGACACGGCCATCCGTCCCGATGTGATTGTCGCTTTGCCAGGTCAGCGCTGCGTGATTATTGACAGCAAAGTGCCGCTTTCGGCGTACTTGGATTTTGTGCAATCGGGCGATGAGGGCGCACGCGCGGGCGCGATCCGCCAACATGCGCGGCAGCTAAAAGACCATATCAAGCGCCTAAGCAACAAGGCTTACTGGGACAAGATTGAGGGCACGCCCGAATTCGTTGTTTTGTTTTTGCCCGGCGAGCATTTCCTGTCCGCCGCGTTAGATGGTGATCCCGACTTGATGGAATACAGCGCGGCCAACCAAGTCGTTTTGGCCACGCCCATGACGTTGATTGCGTTGTTGCGCACCGTGGCCTATGGCTGGCGGCAAGAGGCGATGCACCAAAATGTGCGCGAGGTGGCCGATCTGGGCCGCGCCCTTCATGCGGCCTTGGGCTTGTTTGCCGAGCAAATGGATGCCGTAGGCTCGAAGCTGGGCGGCGCGGTCGAGGTGTACAACAAGACCGTTCGCTCGTTGGAAAAGAACGTGCTGACCAAGGCGCGGCAGCTGTCCGTTTTTGGCGCGGGCTCCAGCGAAAAAGAAATTGAAGCGCCCGCGGTGATTGAGCGTGAGCCGCGTTTGATCGTTGTGGAGCCGCCGCCTAAAAAGATTTCGGCCAGTGGCGAAAAAGGATAACGATGATGACCAAACTAACTGTGAGAACCGTTCCCGACCCTGTGCTGCGTGAAAAGGCTTTGCCTGTCGCTGCCGTGGATGCCGTGACGGTCAAGCTGATGAAGGATATGCTAGAGACAATGTACGCCGATGATGGCATTGGTCTTGCCGCCAATCAGGTCGGCGTTTTGAGCCGCGTGATCGTGGTGGACGTATCGGACAGTCGCGATGGCCGTGAGGCTTTGTTGATGGCGAACCCCGAAATCCTGTGGGCAAGCGACGAGACGTTCACTTACCGCGAAGGCTGCCTGTCGGTGCGGCCTTGTTCTTCGGAATCGTCGGCGGATTTATATGCAAACGTGACGCGCCCCAAGGCGATCCGTGTGCGCTATCAGGATGAAACGGGCGCGGCGCGCGAGATTGAGGCGCAGGAATTGTTTAGCCAGTGTATCCAGCACGAGATTGACCATCTGGACGGCATTTTATTTGTGGATCATATCTCGGCGCTTAAGCGCGGGATGATCATGAAGAAGATTGAAAAACTTCGCCGCGCGATGGGCGACGGGAAACCGTTTTAAGGGGGGCTTTTTTATGCCCAAGCTTCGTATCGTTTTTATGGGAACGCCCGACTTTGCCGTGCCAGCGCTGCAAGCGCTGCAGGGGGCTGGTCACGTTCTTGCCGCCGTCTATTGCCAGCCACCTAAGCCAGCGGGACGCGGGCAGACCGTTCATAAAACGCCCGTGCATGAGGTGGCCGAGGCCTTGGGCCTTGACGTGCGCACACCTGCGATGTTGCGCGATCCGGTCGAGCAAGCGGCGCTGGCGGCGCTCAAGCCCGATGTGATCGTGGTCGCGGCTTATGGCCTTATCCTGCCGCAGGCCGTCTTGGATATTCCGCCTAGGGGCTGCCTGAACATTCATGGCTCTCTATTGCCGCGTTGGCGCGGCGCGGCCCCCATCCATCGCGCTTTGTTGGCGGGGGATGAGGAAACAGGCATCACGATCATGCAGATGGACGTGGGGCTGGACACAGGGCCGATGCTGATGAAGGAATCCTTGCCGATCACGGAAGAAACAACGGCACAAAGCCTGCACGATGACATGGCGGCCATGGGGGCGCGGATGATTGTTGAGGCGCTAGAGGCGGCCAGCGCAGGGACATTGTTTGCTACGCCGCAGCCCTCCGAAGGCGTGACTTATGCTGCCAAGCTTTCCCGCGAAGAAGGTCGGATCGACTGGACAAAACCCGCTCAAGACTTGGCGCGGCAGGTGCGGGCGTTTCATCCTTGGCCCAGCAGCTATTTCCTGTGCGGCGCGGAAAAGATTAAAGTGCTCAAAGCGTCTTTTCTTCCCGACCTCAACGGCGCGGCAGGCACGCTTCTTGATGAGCAAATGACGGTGGCGTGCGGCGGTGGCGGAGCCTTGCGGCTTGAGACGGTACAGCGCGAGGGCAAGAAGCCCGCCAGCGGCGCAGAGGTGCTGCGTGGTCTGCGGCTTGCCAAGGGGACAAGGTTCCTATGACGACGCGCTGGAAAATAACGGTGGAATATGACGGTGCGGGGTTTTGCGGTTGGCAAAGGCAAACCGAGGATGTGACGGTGCAGGCCGTTATTGAAACGGCGATCCATGCTTTTTCCGGAGAAACCGTCAGGCTGCATGTCGCGGGACGCACCGATGCGGGCGTGCATGCGCTGGCACAAGTCGCACATTTTGATCTGGAGAAAGAAGTTGCGGCGGTAGAGGTCAGCGGTGGGATCAATTTTCATGCGCGGCCCCATCGCGTTGTGGTTGTGAAGGCAGAAAAAGCGCCGCCTGAATTCCATGCGCGGTTTTCGGCTCTCTCGCGGCGCTATCGCTATCAGATTATCAATCGCCCCGCGCCTTTGGCGCTGATGGAAGGCAAGGCGTGGCATGTTGTGCGTCCCTTGGCCTTAGAGCCGATGCAGAAGGCGGCGGCGTTGTTGATCGGGACGCATGATTTCTCAACCTTTCGTGCCCAGCGGTGTCAGGCGACCTCGCCCGTGCGCACCTTGGATGTTTTGGACATCACGCAGGTCGAAGACAATTTCTTTTTTGACGTGAAGGCGCGATCTTTTTTGTATCATCAGGTGCGCAATATGGTCGGTACGTTGGCTAAGGTAGGAACGGGGCGCTGGACGTTGGACGAATTCGCCACCGCTTTTGCCGCTAATGACCGCGCCAAGGGCGGCCCGACCGCCCCATCCGAAGGCCTTTATTTTGTCAGTGTGGATTATTAAGGCGGTGGCCCCCCTGTTTGGGGCGGCTATAACCTATTGAGACCGCATACAGTTGCGTTCTTCGACCCATGTTATCTTCATTTTCATACTTTTTTTCTAAAACGGAGGAAGACGCAAAATAACAGCGAGGCAGAAACATGGCCAAATCAACGATCATCGGTTTTCCACGTATTGGTGGCTACCGTGAGCTGAAATTCGCGACAGAGCGTTATTGGCGCGACGAAATCTCGGACGAGGGGCTGCATCAAGTCGGCGCAGAGCTTCGCGCCGCGCATCGTGCCATGCAAAAAGAGGCAGGGATCGAGTGTTTAATCTCTGGCGATTTTTCTTTTTATGACCAAGTTTTGGATATGTCCGCTCTGCTGGGCGTTGTTCCTGTGCGCTATGGCTGGGTCGGTGGGAAGGTGGATTTTAAAACCTATTTTGCGGTGGCGCGGGGTGCGCAGCGCGGGGGCGTTGATGTGCCTGCCGCCGAAATGACGAAATGGTTCGACACGAACTATCATTATATTGTGCCTGAGTTTGAAAAGGGGCAGAAGTTTAAGGTCTCCTGCGACAAGCTTTTTAGGGAGTATCGCGAGGCGAAGGAAGCTGGCGTTGAAACGCGCCCTGTCTTGATCGGCCCCGTTAGCTATCTCTTGCTGGGCAAGGACCGTGAGGGCGGCGCGCCTTTGGATCATTTGGATTCGCTTCTTGTGGCCTATGCTGATTTGTTGACCCAACTGGAAGCGGAAGGGGCGGGGTGGGTTCAACTGGATGAGCCGTTTTTGGTTACCGATTTGGATGATCGCGCACGGGCGGCTTATGCCACGGCCTATGCAGCGCTCCGCGCCGCCTCGTCGCTCAAGCTGTTTGTGACAACTCCTTTTGGAAGTCTTGGGGATAATCTTGAAACGACAATGTCTTTGCCGATTGATGCCTTGCATATTGATGCGGTGCGCGGCGCGGATCAGGTGGACGCTGTTTTGGCGGCGCTTCCGCCTTCCATGATCTTGGCTCTTGGCGTGGTGAATGGACGCAATGTCTGGCGCAATAATCTTGAAGCGTCGCTCCAGCTTTTGGAACGGGCCGCCATGAAGATCGGAAACAACCGGCTTTGGGTGACCTCTTCTTGTTCGCTCCTTCATGTGCCTTATGATGTGGACAGCGAAAAAGAGCTTCCCTCTACGTTGCGAAAGTGGCTGGCTTTTGCGTGTCAAAAAATGGAAGAAATCGCGACGCTCACGCGTGGGTTGAACGAAGGGCGTGAGGTCATCGCCTCGGCCTTGGTCGCGAGTTCGCAAGCGATTGAGAACCGTAAGGCTGCGGAGGCACTCCATGAGCCTGCCGTGCGTGAACGTATGGTTGAGCAACCTTTGGCAGGCGCGGGGCGGGCCTCGCCTTTCGCGCAGCGGTGTGAAGCACAGAAAAAAGCTTTGGCGCTTCCCTTGTTCCCGACGACAACCATTGGATCCTTTCCCCAAACGGCGGAGGTGCGGAAGAAAAGGGCGGCCTTTCATGCGGGGACGATCTCGAAAGAGGTCTATGACCAGTTTGTCAAAGAACAAATTGCCAGCTGCATCAAGTTTCAAGAAAGCGCGGGGCTAGACGTTTTGGTGCATGGTGAGTTTGAGCGCAACGACATGGTTGAATTCTTTGCCTCCAAATTAAAAGGCTTCGCTTTTACCCAGCACGGGTGGGTGCAATCCTATGGCACGCGCATGGTGAAGCCGCCCCTTATTTACGGCGACGTTTTGCGTTCTGCGCCCATGACGGTTGAGCTTTCGCGCTATGCGCAAAGCCTGACCCCCAAGCCTGTTAAAGGCATGCTCACGGGCCCCTTGACGATCACGCAATGGTCGTTTGTGCGCGACGATCAGCCGCGCAGCGAAACCGCTCACCAGATTGCCTTGGCGTTGCAAGATGAGGTGTTAGAGCTAGAGGCGGCGGGCCTTAAGGTCATCCAGATTGATGAACCCGCCTTCCGCGAAGGCATGCCGCTGCGGCGCAGCGCATGGGGCGCTTATTTCGCGTGGGCGGTTCAGGCTTTCCGGCTTGTTTCATCGGGCGTGCGTGACGAGACGCAGATTCACACACATATGTGTTATTCCGATTTCAACAACATCATCGCCTCGATCAAGGATTTGGACGCCGATGTTCTGTCGATTGAAACCAGCCGCTCGCAAATGGAATTGCTGGATGCGTTTGTAAGCTTTCACTATCCCAACCAAATCGGGCCGGGCGTTTATGACATCCACAGCCCGCGTGTTCCTCCCGAACAAGAAATCGTGACTCTTATCGATAAAGCGTGCGAAAGGCTGGAGCCGTGGCAGGTCTGGATTAATCCCGATTGCGGCCTTAAAACACGCGACTGGCCGGAAACGCGTCTGTCCCTTAGCCGGATGGTGGTGGCGGCCAAGGCTTTGCGCGGCAAATACGGAGGCGCATGAGCGAGCGTTTTATCCCGTCCGATATTTCTTTTTCGCTAGAGGTTTACCCGCCCAAAACGGCGCAAGGGGTGGATCATCTTTTGCAAACCGTCGATGCCTATGCAGCGACTAAACCGGCGGCGATCACGCTCACGTTTGGGGCAGCGGGCGGGGTGGACGAGGATATGAATGTCCGTGCCGTTATTGCGAGGCTGCGTCAACACACCGATGTGCCTGTGGTGGCGCATGTCACCTGCGCTGGACGATCCCGCGCCGAGGTTGATGCTATTGTTGAAGAAAGGGTTGCCGACGGCGTTTCCCACTTCGTTGCGCTGCGGGGCGATATGTTCGGCCACGGTGCGCCCTACACGCCGCACCCTGATGGCTATGCCATGACGTATGACTTTGTCGCGGCGCTGAAACGCAATCATCCCGACCGGCTGGTTTATGTTGCGGGTTATCCCGAAACGCACCCTGAATCGCCATCGGAATCGTTCGATCTTGATCATTTGAAGCACAAGGTCGATGCGGGTGCGGACGCGGTGCTCACGCAGTTTTTCTTTGATCCTGAAGTTTTCTTGCGGTGGCGCGATAAGGTTGAAAAGCGCGGCATTCATGTGCCTTTGATTCCGGGCTTGCTGCCCATCCTTGATTTCCCCCACACTTGTGCGATGGCTCAGCGCTGCAACGCGTCAATCCCCGCGTTTTTGCACACGATGTTCGATGCTGTTGCGGCGGGAAGCCTTGACCATGATTTGCTGGCGATGAACGTCCTTTCTCACCAGATTACAAGGTTGGTGGAACATGGTGTCACGCACTTTCATTTTTACACGATGAACGAAACGCGCCTGACGCGCCATCTTTGCGCTTGGCTCCGCGCAGGGTTTTAGGGGAGGGGCACGATGGTCGATTACTGCGAGATGGCCAAGGGTCACCCGCTGCATGGGCCGTATCACGATACGGAATATGGCTTCCCGTCCCGTGATGAGCGCGTGCTGTTCGAGCGCTTGGCGCTAGAGATTATGCAGGCTGGGCTGTCATGGGAAATCGTTTTGAAAAAACGGGGGGCGCTGAATAAGGCTTTTGACGGGTATAGGGTGGCCACGGTTGCAGCCTATGGCGAGGCAGATATCCAAAGGCTTTTGGCCGATGAGGGGATCATTCGCAATCGTCGCAAGATCGAGGCTATTGTGGCCAATGCGGCGGCCGTTTTAAACATACGCAAGGAATATGGGGGCTTTGCCTGCTGGCTGGATGCCTTCCACCCTCAACCCAAGGCCGATTGGGTCAAATTGTTCAAAAAGACCCTTCAGTTTACGGGTGGCGAGATTACCGGTGAGTTTTTGATGAGCCTTGGCTATCTGGAGGGCGCGCATAAGCCCGCCTGTCCTGTGTATAAAAAGATCAAAAAGGCAGGCGGAACCCGCCTTTGAACCCTTTTTCCCGATTGCCCGCTTGCGCCGCCGCTTAACCTCTGCTATCTCCCCCTCGTGACCCAAGGAATCGAGCTTTTTGGAGACGAATCGTGCCCTCATCAGACCTGCCCAAGATTATAGCCGGAGAGCAAGCTGTTTTGGCGCGTCGCTACGCGGCGGCGGTGTTTGAATTGGCTCAGGAACAAGGCGTGATGGAGCCTGTTGAAGCCGATTTGCGCGCCTTGCAAGAAGCCATTGACTCCAACCCTCTTTTTCATGTGATGGCGACCCACCCGCGCTTGCCTCACCACGCCATTCAAACGGCTGTTAAGAACATCATTGAAGGTTCGCACTTTCATGCGTTGACGGCCGCTTTCTTAAGGCAGATCGCACGCGGCCGTCGCCTTGCCTATCTCAGCCTGATTATTGAGATTTTTAAAAATAGGCTGGCCGACATGCGCCGCGAGCAAGTTGCCGTGGTGACGGTCGCCCAAAAGATAACATCCGCGCAGGAAGCGCAACTAGCGGCTCAATTGGGCCGCATGACGGGCGGCTCGGTTCGTCTGGTGATTGAGGAAGATGCCGCATTGATCGGCGGCATGACGGTTAAAATTGGTTCGCGTTTGATCGACGCATCTCTTCAAGGAAAACTGGCGCGTTTGGAGCGCCGGCTTAAATCGCAACAGGAGGCAGCGTAGTTATGGATATTCGCGCATCAGAGATTTCTTCGGTTCTAAAACAGCAGATTTCGTCGCTCGGTCTTGAAACCGAAATGGCCGAAGTGGGACAGGTTCTGTCAATCGGTGACGGTGTGGCCTTGATCTATGGCCTTAACAATGTTCGTGCCGGTGAAATGGTTGAGTTTCAAAACGGCGTTAAGGGTATGGCGCTCAATCTTGAGACCGATTGCGTCGGCGCTGTTATTTTCGGCGATGACCGTTCGATCCGTGAGGGCGATGTGGTCAAGCGCACCGATGCGATTGTGGAAGTTCCCGTGGGCGCAGGCCTTTTGGGTCGCGTTGTGGACGCGCTCGGCAATCCCATCGATGGCAAGGGGCCTCTTAAAAACGTCAAGATGACGCGTATGGAAGTCAAGGCGCCGGGCATTATTCCCCGTCAGTCGGTCAGCGAGCCGATGCAAACGGGCCTGAAGGCCATCGATTCCTTGGTTCCCGTCGGTCGTGGTCAGCGCGAGCTGATTATCGGTGATCGTCAAACGGGTAAGACGGCTGTGGCCATCGACACCTTTATCAATCAAAAAGTCATCAACGACAGCAGCGACGATAAGAAGAAGCTGCACTGCATCTATGTCGCCATTGGGCAAAAGCGCTCAACCGTTGCGCAGATTGTCAAGACGCTGGAAGACGCGGGCGCGATGGAATACTCCATCGTGGTTGCGGCCACGGCGTCTGAGCCTGCGCCGCTGCAATTCATTGCGCCCTATACGGGTTGCGCGATGGGCGAGTTCTTCCGCGACAACGGCCAGCATGCCGTGATCGTGTATGATGATTTGTCCAAGCAAGCGGTGGCCTATCGTCAGATGTCCTTGCTTCTCCGTCGCCCTCCCGGTCGTGAGGCTTATCCGGGCGACGTGTTCTATCTTCACTCGCGCTTGTTAGAACGCGCGGCGAAGATGAACGATACGCTGGGCGGCGGCTCGTTGACCGCTCTGCCGATCATCGAAACGCAGGCTGGCGATGTGTCGGCCTACATCCCCACCAACGTGATTTCAATCACGGATGGTCAGATTTTTCTTGAAACCGCCTTGTTCTATAAGGGCGTGCGTCCCGCTATTAACGTCGGTCTGTCGGTCAGCCGCGTCGGCTCGGCCGCGCAGATTAAGGCGATGAAGCAAGTCGCGGGTTCGATCAAGCTTGATCTGGCCCAGTTCCGTGAGATGGAATCGTTCTCGCAGTTCGCCTCCGATCTTGACGCGACGACCAAGCAGTTGCTTAGCCGTGGTCAACGCCTAACCGAGCTGTTGAAGCAGCCCCAGTATCGCCCTATGCCGATTGAAGAGCAGGTTGTGTCCATTTACTCTGGGGTTAAGGGTTATCTGGATACCATCAAGGTCGATGATATTGCACGGTTTGAGCAAAGCTTGCTGATTGCTATGCGCAGCCACGGCGCGGCGATCCTTGCCGCTATCAAGGCAGACAAGCAGATCAAGCCGGAGACCGAAGAAAAGCTGAAGGCGTTTATGGAGCAGCAGGTTCGCGAATTCGCGTAAAGCCTGTCATGATCTCGGTTCCGGCGTTGGCTTTTGGTTCCTTTTCTGCGCTTCCGCTGCGCACGTACTTAAACGTACGCTTGCGCTGCGGTTCTCGAAAAGAATCCAAAATCCTTAGCCGGAACGCGATCTTGAACAGGCTTTAAAAATCATAGCGTTTGGCTTTTTATAAAAAGAGGGGAGGCTGAAAAGCCTTCCCTCTTTTTTTCTTGCTGTCATCCTGCCCCCCCGTCATTCCGGCCAAGCGCCGCGCCGCAGGCGTGGGGTGCGAGCCGGAATTTGGTTTGTTTTCTTCACCAGTCCAAAAAGAAACTGGATCCCACGTCCATTTTCTTTCGCCCCTTCGGGTCGAAGAGAAAATGTCTTGGGATGACGAGAGGAGAGCCTTTAAAACAACCCGTCAATCTGGCCGTCCTTATTGACGTGAATTTTATGGGCGGCGGGGGTGCGTGAAAGCCCCGGCATCGTCATAATCTCACCGCACAGCGCCACGACAAAGCCCGCGCCCGCCGATAGGCGAACGTCGCGCACGGGCGTGATATGCCCATTGGGCGCGCCAAAGCGCGTGGGATCGGCGGTAAAGCTGTACTGTGTTTTCGCCATGCAAACGGGCAGATGGCCGTAGCCTTCCTTTTCGAATAGCTCCAGCTTGCGCGCAGCGGCGGGGGCAAGGTCGATATCGTCGGCGCGATAAATCTCCTTTGCCACGGTGCGGATCTTATCGGCGAGTTTCATCTCATTCGGATAGAGCGTCTTGAACGTCGCCTTGCCAGAGGTCGCGACCGTTGCAACTTCGTCGGCCAGCGTCAAAGCGCCCGCGCCGCCTTCTGCCCAATGGTTGCAGAAATGGGCGGAGACGCCGATCTTGGCGCAGGCTTCGTGAATGACGTTCATCTCGGCTTGCGTGTCGCTGGTGAATTGGTTGATGGCGACAAGCGCGGGCACGCCGAACTTCTGCACGTTTTCGACATGGCGGATCATGTTGCCAAGGCCTGCGCGAACGGCCTCCACATTCTCGGCGGCCAGTTGGTCTTTCGCGATGCCACCGTGCATCTTCAGGGCGCGGACGGTGGCCACGACGACGACGGCTGCGGGTGATAAGCCCGCTTGGCGGCATTTTATGTTGAGGAACTTTTCAGCGCCCAAATCCGCGCCAAAGCCCGCCTCGGTCACCACAAAGTCAGCCAGCCGCAGCGCGGTTTCTGTCGCCACGACGGAATTGCAGCCATGCGCAATGTTGGCAAAAGGGCCGCCGTGGATCAACGTGGGCGTGCCCTCTAGTGTTTGCACAAGGTTGGGCTGAAACGCATCGCGAAGGAGAGCCGTCATCGCAGGCGCGGCCATGATATCGCGGGCGCGGACAAAGCTTTTGTCGAACTTTTGGCCAAGGATGATATTGCCTAGGCGCTCTTCCAAATCCTGATAGGTGCGGGCAAGGCAGAAGATGGCCATGACCTCGGACGCCACCGAAATATCAAAGCCGTCCTCGCGCACTTGGCCGTTATTGCCAAGCCCTACGACGATTTGGCGAAGGGCGCGGTCGTTCATGTCCATCACGCGCCGCCATGTGATTTTAGAGGGATCGATGCCCAGCGCATTGCCCCAGTAAATATGGTTGTCCAGCATCGCGGCCAGCAGATTGTTGGCCGAGGTGATGGCGTGGAAATCGCCCGTGAAGTGCAGGTTAATCTCATCCATCGGGGCGACTTGCGCCTTGCCGCCACCCGTCGCGCCGCCCTTCATGCCAAAACAGGGGCCAAGAGAAGGCTCGCGTAGGCAAATGAGGGTCTTCTTGCCGCGCTGCGTCAGCGCATCGCCAAGGCCGATGGTGGTCGTTGTCTTGCCTTCGCCCGCCGTCGTGGGGCTGATGGCCGTGACAAGGATCAGCTTGCCGGTAGGTGGTTTGGCCGCAATGCCAGTGATCGTCTCCATATCGATCTTGGCTTTATAGGGGCCATAGCGATACAGCGATGAAGCCGCAAGGCCGACCTTCGCGCCAATTTCCTCGATGGGGGAAAGCTTGGTGTTGCGGGCAATCGTGATGTCATCAAGTGGTGCGGCCATGGGGCAAGAATCCTTTCATCAAAAGTCGTCGCCAATCTGCCCGTTTTTGCGCGGATTCGCAATTGCCTTTGTTCGTTAACAGCATTAACAATAAGAGAGATAACGACAAAAAGGTTGGTCTTTCATGATCATCACGCGGTTTGCGCCTAGCCCGACGGGGGCGCTGCATGTGGGTCACGCGGCCTCGGCCTTGTTCGCCTATCGCGCGGCAGTGGAAGCGGGCGGGCGATTTTTGCTGCGGATTGAGGATATTGATCCTGTGCGCTGCAAGCCTGCCTTTATCGACGGGATTTATGAGGATCTGCGGTGGCTGGGGATGGACTGGCCGACCCCCGTGCGCCGCCAGTCCGAGCATATGGCGGATTATGCCGCTGCGCTGGACACGTTGAAGGCGATGGGTTTGCTGTATCCCTGTTATTGCACGCGGACGGAGGTGGAGGCCGAGGCCGCCGCGTCTGGCCACGCGCCGCAAGAGGGCGATGAGGCGGGGGAGGTTGTCTATGCCGGAACATGCCGCGCTTTGACCCTTGCGCAGCAAGAGGAGAAGGCGGCGCTTCGTGCCCCCGTTTGGCGGTTGGATATGCAAAAGGCCTTGGCGCACGTGAAAGAGAAAGGCGGGGGCGCTTTGCGTTGGCATGATCGCGGCGCGGGGGAGGTGATCGCGCAGCCAGAGCGCTTTGGCGATGTCGTTTTGGCGCGGCGCGATGTGAAGGCCAGCTATCACTTGAGCGTTGTCGTCGATGATGCCTTGCAAGGCATAACGCTGGTCACACGAGGGGCGGATTTAAAAGATTCCACGGACCTCCATCGCTTGTTGCAGGCTTTGCTGGGGCTTCCGACGCCGGAACACCACCACCATCCGCTGATCCTTGGCGCAGACGGCAAGCGCTTTGCCAAACGCGACAACGCCGCAACACTGCGTTCTATGCGTGAAGGGGGTATGCCTGCGGCGGAGGTGATGGCTCAGTGCCTTTATGCTTAACAATTTGTTAAAGGCTCCGTGCCAGAACTGAGCATGCGTGGGTACATTTTTTGTGTGGTTAAGTGGTTCGTTTCCCCATGCGTTCAAAAACCTGTCTTCGTCCCGCCTTCCCCTTGTTTGCTTCTGTGGAGTTTTCGCATGCTTTCTCGCCTTAAAATTGCTGCGCGGCTGATGCTAAGTTTTGGTCTGCTCAACTTGATGATCGCTGGGTTGAATGGTTACACGATTTATCAGGGGCAGGGCACGCAGGCTTTGGTGGAAGCTACTCTCCGAACGAGCAAAAATGAAAACCAAATGAATGTGGCAAAAGCGGCTCTTTATAAAGCGCGCATGAACATTTGGGCTTATCTGGCCTCTGGAGAGGTTGAGCGCAGTCAAGGAGCAACGGAAGCGTTGAAAGAGACAAAAGACGTTCTTGATTCCCTCCTTACCGCGACGGTTGATCCCCAAAGAAAAGAAAAACTCCAAAAGTCACGCGATTTATTGACGGAATATGAAAGCGAAGTCGAGAAGCTGAAAAACAGTAAGGGTCGTAACGAGGCGCTGGGGGATCCCGAAGTCGCGGCACGCATTTCTGCGATTGCCACCACGGTGGCCAAGATTGACGAAACAAACCTAGCTCTTGCCCAGTCCTATGGCGCGGTGGCGTCTGGCCGCGCCACGTCGGCGATGGAGCGGATCGAAAGTTTGAACAAGTGGACTTACATTATTGGCGTGCTGAGCCTTTTGGTGGGGGCTTTGTTGTGGTGGTTGACCTCGCGGAGCATCGTTAATCCCATTAAAGCGATTACAAGCGTGATGGACAAGTTAGCCGCAGGCGATTTGACGGTCGATGTGCCCGGACTAGAAAGCCATGACGAGACGGGCGAGATGGCGCGCGCTGTCGAGGTTTTTAAAAATAATGCCAAGCAAGTTGCCGAGCTGCGCCACGATCAGGAACAGGCGTCCGTCAAGTCCGCCGAGCAGCGCAAAAAAGAAATCAAAGAGATGGCCGATGCGTTTGAGGCCAGTGTGATGGGGGTTGTGCGCGTTGTATCGTCGTCTTCCACCCAGATGCAAGCCACGGCGCAAAGCATGTCGGAAACAGCGCAACAATCAGCGCAGGAAGCGGCGCATGTCGGGGAGGCCTCGACACAGGCAACAGACAATGTGCAAACGGTGGCTTCGGCGGCTGAGGAGTTAAGTGCATCCATTGGCGAGATTACCAATCAAGTCGGCCACGCCGCGTCGATTTCTAAAACGGCGGCTGAGGAAACGCAGCAAACGACGGCCCTTGTGCAAGAGCTTGTAGCTGCCACGGACAAGATTGGCGGCGTTGTGCAGCTTATTAATGATATTGCCAGCCAAACAAACCTGCTTGCGCTCAACGCGACGATTGAAGCGGCCCGCGCGGGTGAGGCGGGCAAGGGGTTTGCCGTTGTGGCGGGCGAGGTAAAAAATCTGGCCAACCAAACGTCAAAGGCGACGGAAGAAATTAGTGCGCAAATCAATAGCGTACAGGCAAACACCAAGCGTGCCGTGGACGCCATCAAGCATATCGAAGGCATTATCGAGCAAGTGCAAGAAATCTCGTCCACGATTCAGGAATCCGTTGAGCAGCAGGGCGAGGCCACGCGCGAGATTGCGCAAAATGTGCAGCAGGCAGCCTCTAGCACGCGTGAGGTTTCTCAAAGCATTTCGGCGGTGACTGAGGCGGCTTCAACGACAGGGGCCGCGGCCGAGCAGGTCCTCATCGCGTCAACCGATCTTGCGAAGAACGCCGAAACGCTGCAAGCCGAAGTGGTGGGCTTTTTGACGAAGATACGTGAAGAGAAAAAAGAGCTTTTGATGGAGTGGACTGATAAGTTTAAGCTGGGCATCCCCTCCATTGACGCGCAGCATAGAAGGCTTGTGGATATGCTCAATGAGCTTTATGCGGGCTTTAGAGCGGGGACAGCCAAGCAGGTCATGGGGCCGATCCTTGACGAATTGATTAACTACACGGCCACGCACTTTAAGCACGAGGAAAAATTTTTTGAGAGCACGCACTATGCGGAAACGCCGCAGCATAAGCGCGAACATGAAAAGCTGGTGAAAACAGTTCTTGATGTTCAGGCCAAGTACAAAAGCGGGCAGGCCGTCCTTAGTCAGGATGTCATGGTCTTCTTGCGGAGCTGGTTGACCGACCATATCCTTGGAACCGACAAGCGCTATGTTAAGCATTTCCTTGATAACGGCGTTCAATAAGGGCTTGGCGGGGCAGGCCTCATAAAGGGGGCGGGTTTTTTCTTAAGTTCCCCCCTAAAACCTGTAAATAATGGATTTCCATGGTTGACAGAAGGGGGGCTTTTGCCCTAAAGGTTGCGGCCTGTTGTGACAGACAGGGGTCTTTTGAAGGCCGTTTTAATGCGGGAGTAGCTCAGTTGGTTAGAGCGTCGGCCTGTCACGCCGAAGGTCGCGGGTTCAAGTCCCGTCTCTCGCGCCATTTTTATGGCTTTTGGGCTTTTTAGCCCTCTTCCTCCCCTTGATAAGATTTTTTCTTGCGAAACTATTTGAATTAGAGCAAATGGTTGTTGGTGCTTCTTTATGGTTAATGATAAAAACATCATAAAGAGCGAAAAAACCCTTGACATGGGAAATGTCTTGTGCTATTGACAATACCACGCGGAGCTATGTCCATAAGAGGGCGCTGCTAAGGTGGTTGGAGAACGGTTTAACAGACCCCTATTTATGAAGGAGGATCATTATGATTTCAGGAACGGATAAGAACGGCGTTCAAGCGACAGTAAATCAAAAGCCCATAGTTATTCGTCGCCATATGGCGGATCAAACCGAACAGAAAATTTTTGATTTTTTTGAAGCGGCAGCATTCTTGGCTTTAAGCCAGAAACCTGTGAAGCTTAATACGCTCTCTGAAAAAGGAGAGCCTCTATTGACCTGTGAAGCGCATATATGGCCGGAGCCTCACCAATTTTTTGCTAATCTCTCGAATTACAGAGTTGTGGTGAAGCGAGATTTGGATAATGAGCCAAGCTTGCTCACTTTGAAGGTTTTAGCGCGTGAAGGGCTCTCCCTTTTAAAGGGTAACGGCGCTTCTGCCTTTAAAACGGTTTTTCGAGCCACAATGGTTAAAGATGTGCGGACGGGTGGGGAACACGATAAAATTGCCCTTTTTCCTGTTGTCGGGCAGCCATCGGATCCTTTTCAGACAAAGTGGGGCGTTGATTTGGACAAGATGGCGGAGCAAGCGCATGATTCGCAGCGGTTCCACCAGATCCTTGTTCAAAATCAGTTAATGGCTGGTTAGAGGCTAGCGCCTAAAATATGTTCTAACCAGAGGTGCGGCGACAGAAAAAGGATGGCGTGTGTGGCTTTCTATTTGCCGTGTGAACCACCTTTCTTGCCGTTGTTTATGCTATCGTGTCCTTGATTTTCTGGTCTAATCAGTGGATGTTGGACATCACTTCTCCTTGTGACGGACATCCCTTATGGCCGATTCCTTTTTAGTCAATTACGCTCCGATTGCCGTCTTTATGGCCATCGCGCTTTTTGTCGCGTTGGCAGCGGTGGCGTTGTCGTTTTTGTTGGCCAAGCATCATCCTGATAAGCATAAAAATGAGACTTATGAATGCGGCTTCCCGCCCTTTGGCGATGCGCGGGCGAAGTTTGATGTGCGTTTTTACCTGATCGCCATTTTGTTTATCATTTTTGATCTGGAAATTGCCTTCCTCTTTCCGTGGGCGATTGTCCTGAGTGATATCGGCTGGCTGGGTTTCGGCTCGATGATGGCTTTTCTTGGCGTGCTAACGGTTGGCTTTATATACGAATGGAAGAAGGGGGCGCTCGAATGGGATTAACATTGCCACCTGATTTTATTCTTCCCGATGATGAGGCCCTGCGCGAGCGGATGGAGGCTTCGGCGCGGCTTATTGGCAACGAAGTGCAAAACAAAGGCTTTATGCTGGCCAAGTTGGACGATCTGATGGCGTGGGCGCGGACGGGTTCGATGTGGCCCATGACGTTTGGCCTTGCATGCTGCGGGATCGAGATGATCCATGCGTATATGAGCCGCTATGATTTGGATCGTTTTGGCATGATGCCTCGCCCCAGTCCAAGGCAGTCCGATGTGATGATCGTGGCCGGCACGCTGACCAACAAGATGGCGCCTGCTTTGCGTCAGCTTTACGACCAGATGCCAGAGCCAAGGTGGGTGATCTCGATGGGAAGCTGCGCGAACGGCGGCGGGTATTATCACTATTCGTATGCGGTGGTGCGCGGGTGCGACCGCATCGTGCCTGTGGATATTTATATTCCGGGTTGTCCGCCTAGCGCCGAGGCGTTGGTGTATGGGCTTTTGCAGCTGCATCGCAAGATCAGGCAGGCGGGCAGACCCACCATGATTGATCGCCGCCAAAGCGCAGAAAGGCGGGGACGGGATGAGTGACCTTTTTCCTCCATCCTTAGCCGATGCGGTGCACGCGGTGCTGGGCGAGAGTCTGGAGCACGCGCGCAGTGAGCGCGATGAGCTGACAGTTATTGTTCCGCGTAAACGGTTGGTGGATTCCCTGCTGGCGCTTCGCGATGATCCGCGCACAGCGATGCATCAGCTGATGGATGTAGGCGGCGTGGATTATGTTGCGCGGCGGCCTCGCTTTGATGTGGTCTATCAGCTGCTGAGTTTAAGCCATAACTGGCGGCTTACCGTGATCGTGCAGACGGATGAGCGCCTGCCTTCCGTGGTCAGCGTTTATCCCTCTGCCGGATGGATGGAGCGCGAGACGTTCGATTTATTGGGCATTACGTTCGACGGCCATCCGGACTTGCGGCGAATTTTGACGGATTATGATTTTGAAGGTCATCCGCTGCGCCGCGATTTCCCTTTGATGGGGTTTGAGGAAAAAGTCTATGACGATTTGCATTGCTGCGTGGTGAGCCAGCCCGTAACGCTGCAACAGGACTACCGCGCCTTTGATGCGCTCTCGCCTTGGCAAGGCCTGACCGATGTGCAGAAACGGGGAGGCAAAGATGACTGAACCCGTCCAAGTTCTGGTGCGTGATAAGGATGGCCGCGAGGGTGCGCCGTTCACGATCAATTTAGGGCCGCAGCATCCCGCCGCGCACGGCGTGTTGCGCTTGATCTTGGAGATGGACGGCGAAGTGGTGGAGCGGGCCGATCCGCATATCGGGCTTTTGCATCGTGGGACGGAAAAGCTGATCGAGCATAAGACGTACGCGCAGGCTTTGCCTTATTTTGACCGTTTGGATTATGTTGCGCCGATGGCGGGCGAGCAGTGCTTTTCGTTGGCGATTGAGCGGCTTTTGGGCATCACGCCGCCAGAGAGGGCGCAGGTTATCCGTGTGATGTTCGCGGAAATCACGCGGCTTTTGAATCATATTCTGGCGGTCACGACGTTCGCGCTTGACCTTGGCGCGATCACGCCCGCGCTGTGGGGCTTTGAGGAACGCGAAAAGCTGATGGGCTTTTATGAGCGCGTCAGCGGCGCACGGATGCACGCCAATTACATTCGCGCTGGCGGCGTGGCGCGTGATCTGCCGGACGGGCTGTTGGAGGATATCGAAGCGTTTTGCGATCCGTTTATTACGTTCCTTGATGATCTGGAAACGCTGCTGACAAACAACAGGATCTTTAAGCAGCGCACCGTGGATATCGGTATTCTGTCGAAAGACGACGCGCTGGCGTGGGGCGCATCGGGTCCTATGCTGCGTGCCAGTGGCGTGGCGTGGGATTTGCGCAAGGCGCAGCCTTATGATGGCTATGAGGCCTATGATTTTGATATTCCCGTTGGAACAACGGGCGATTGCTATGCACGGTATTTGGTAAGGATGGCCGAGATGCGCCAGTCGGTGCGGATCATGCGCCAGTGCATCGCGAGGATGCCCACGGGCCGCGTGATGGTGGATGATTACAAGGTCGCTATGCCAGAGCGTGAGGCTATTGAAAAGTCGATGGAAGCGTTGATCCATCACTTTAAGTTGGCGAGCGAGGGCTATCATGTGCCAGAAGGCGCAACCTATACGGCCATTGAAGCGCCGAAGGGCGAATTTGGCGTGTATCTGGTGGCCAATGGCACAAACAAGCCTTATCGCTGCAAGATTAGGCCGCCTAGCTTCGCCCATTTGCAGCTGCTTCCGCTTTTGTCGAAGCAACATATGCTGGCCGATGTCGTCGCGATTATTGGCAGTCTTGATATCGTGTTCGGGGAGATAGATCGGTGAAACATTTAACGAAGAGTGGAGAGATAAAATGAGTTTAGAGCAGCATATCGAGCTTGGGGACAAGATTAATGATTACGGCAGAAACTATGTCGTTGCGGGCATCGTACAAATGGAATCGTCCTTAACGAATTTTAATAATCCTTTGAGTTTTTCCTTTAACGAAGAACAAGACGCCCAAGTGTTATCCAGACTTAGATATGTCATTGGACTTAGTGAAGAAGAATTAAAAGCTGGATCCTATTTAAAAAATGTAAGTTCGTGTACTAGCGCTGCGGATATTCTTGTTTTAGCGCAAGATTTAACCGTTGATCAGGGGTGTTGCATAGACCTGAGTCTGGATGATCCCGTTGTTTTCGGTTCTTATCTTTTTCGCGATGATTTACAGAGCCGCATAAAGGACGCGAGTAAAATTATTGTTGGGAAGAAATACGAAAAAGAGGGGACGGGGTCATTCATGGTTTCTGCGAAAATGCTTGGGGGACCCCTTGATAACTGCTTTGTTACGGTTGGTTTTCTGCTAAATAAATTTAAGTATCGCTTCTTGGCCGTGCCCAAAGAAGGACTGAAAGAAATTGGAGTGAACAAGCAAGGCAGTGAAGAAGTAAAAGTGGCTCCATCAAAGCCATCCCAACATATCATTGCTATGGATGATGTAAGCCCATGAACAACGCGCAGCCCAAAAGCTTTTTCTTTACGCCTGAGAACGAGGCCGAGGCGAGGAAGGTTATCGCCAAGTATCCTGCCGGAAAGCAGGCTAGCGCGATGTTGCCTTTACTGGATATGGCGCAGCGTCAGCATGGCGGGTGGCTACCTTCTGCCGCCATCGTCTATGTGGCGGGGCTACTTAGCGTGGCAGAGGTCAAGGCGTTTGAGGTCGCGAGTTTTTACACGATGTTTAATCTGGAGCCTGTCGGCAAGTATTTGATCCAGCTTTGTCGCACGACGCCTTGTTGGTTGAAGGGCGGCGAGGACATTGCGCGAACGTGCGAAACGCGCCTTGGTATCAAGGCGGGGGAGACGACTCCCGATGGCCTCTTTACGATTAAGGAAGTGGAGTGCCTTGGCGCGTGCGTCAATGCGCCCGTGATGCAGATTAATGATGATATGTACGAAGATTTGTCGCCCGATAGCGTGATGAGGATTCTGGATGACCTTGCGGCTGGACGGCAGCCTAAGGTCGGCTCTCAAACCGGTTGCTGCGGATCATGCGCGTGTGGGAAGGGGGAGTGAGGTATGCTAGCTGATCAAGACCGCATCTTCACGAACCTGTATGGGCAAGAGCCGTGGACGTTGGGCGGCGCGAGGCAGCGCGGCGTGTGGGATGGGACGGCGGCGCTTATTCAAAAGGGCAGTGCGTGGATTATTGATGAAGTGAAGGCGTCTGGACTTCGCGGGCGCGGCGGCGCGGGCTTTGCCACGGGGCTTAAATGGTCGTTTATGCCCAAGCCTTCTGAGAAGCCGCATTATCTGGTGGTGAACGCCGATGAAAGTGAGCCTGGCACTTGTAAGGATCGGGATATTCTACGCTTTGATCCGCATCGGTTGATTGAGGGCGCTTTGCTGGCGGCGGCGGCGATTCATGCGCACAGCGTTTATATCTATATTCGCGGCGAGTTTGTGAATGAAGCGCGGCATATGCAAGCCGCGCTGGATGAAGCTTATGCGGCGAGCCTGATCGGCAAAAATGCGGCTGGCAGCGGATGGGATTGCGACATTGTCCTTCATCGCGGCGCGGGTGCGTATGTGTGCGGCGAGGAAAGCGCTTTGCTGGAAAGCCTTGAAGGCAAAAAGGGGCAACCTCGCAACAAGCCGCCTTTTCCGGCGAACGCGGGGCTTTATGGCTGTCCTACCACGATCAACAATGTGGAGACGATTGCGTCGGTGGGTGCAATTTTGCGGCGCGGCGGCGCTTGGTATGCGGGGCTTGGTCGTCCCAAAAACAGCGGCACGAAGTTGTTCTGTATTTCGGGGCATGTGAACACGCCGTGTAATGTTGAAGAGGAAATGGGGATCCCGTTGCGCGAGCTGATTGAGAAACATGCGGGTGGCGTGCGCGGCGGCTGGGATAATCTGCTGGCCATTATTCCCGGGGGCTCGTCGGTTCCCTTGTTGACCAAGGACCTCTCGGAAAAGGCGCTGATGGATTATGATGGGCTGCGTGAGGTTGGATCGGCGCTTGGATCGGCGGGTGTGATCGTGATGGATAAGTCCACGGACATCATCGCGGCGATTGCGCGGCTGTCGCGTTTTTACATGCATGAAAGCTGCGGGCAGTGTACGCCGTGCCGCGAGGGGACGGGCTGGATGGCGCGGATGATGGACCGCATGGTGCGTGGCGACGCGACGCTTTCGGAAATCGACACGCTGTGGGACGTCACTAAGGAAATCGAAGGCAAGACGATTTGCGCCCTTGGCGATGCCGCCGCGTGGCCGGTGCAGGGTTTGATCCGCCACTTCCGCCCCTTGATGGAAGCGCGGATACGGGCTGCGGGAGGGGAGAGATGAAGGTCTTTCGGCAACCCCATACGTCATCCCCGCGAAAGCGGGGATCCCGTTTGTTTTCTTCTTTCATAAAGGAAAGGGAATGGAAAAACGTTTTTGGGTCTATATCGTTACGGACAAGCCTTATGGGACGCTTTATACAGGTGTTACAAATGATCTTGCGCGGCGTGTGTGGGAACATCGTGAATGTATCTATAAGGGCTTTACAAAAAAATATGGTCTTAAGCAGCTTGTGTATTATGAGGAATACCCGTCGGCCACGGAAGCCATTGCAAGAGAAAAGTGCATTAAAAAGTGGAATAGAGACTGGAAAAAACAAAGCATTGAAAAGTTCAATCCGACATGGAGGGATATGGGGAAAGATTTACAAAAATAGAAAACGGGATCCCCGCTTTCGCGGGGATGACGGTGT